>NZ_CAUVXI010000003.1:85108-91321 GCF_963555845.1 Protofrankia sp. Cas8
TCGGTCAACGTCCGCCGACCGGGAGACCGTGCCACACGAAGCCAACACCAGAGGTCAACCAAGCACCGAGCATCGTCCAGCGCCGGAAATCATCCAGCGCAGGCAACCAAGGAGGCAATCACGTAATGACGGCGGAGACTCCGGCGAGGCCACCGCGGATGCGGATACGATCACGACGGCAGACTCGCACGGACCTGCCGCAGCCTCCCCCCGACGCTGCCATCTGGAGCCAGGGGCTTACCAAGCAGTACGGCACCCGACGGTCAGTGGACCGGCTGAACCTGCACGTCCCCACCGGGGCGTTGTCGGGCTTCGTCGGGCCCAACGGAGCCGGCAAGACGACCACTCTGCGAATGCTTCTCGGGCTGATCCGGCCCAGCGAGGGCCACGGTTTCGTGCTCGGGCACCCCATCGGCAATCCCGCGGCCTATCTCCCCCGGGTCGGCGCGATGATCGAGGGGCCGACCTTCCACCCCGGCCTCAGCGGGCGCGCCAATCTCCTCCTGTTGGCCCGCCTGCGCCGGCTCGGTCCGGACCGGGTCACCGAGACCTTGGACCTGGTCGGCCTGACCACCCGGGCCGACGACCGATTCTCCACCTACTCGCTGGGTATGAAGCAGCGATTGGGAATCGCAGCCGCGCTGTTGCCGAACCCCGAACTCCTGATCCTCGACGAACCGACCAACGGGCTCGACCCAGCGGGCATCCGGGAGGTCAGGAGCCTACTCAAGGACCTCGCCGGGGCGCGGATGACGGTTTTCGTGTCCAGTCACCTACTGTCCGAAGTCGAACAGATCTGCGACCACCTGGTCATGATCCGTTCCGGCCGGCTGCTCTTCCAGGGCCACGTGACCGACCTGCTTGCCGCCGAGGAACCACGGCTCGTGCTGACCCCCGAACATGCGGGAGACACCGAACGCCTCGCCGCTCTGCTACGCGACCACGGCCTGCAGGTCGACCCGCCGCAGGGGTCCTCGATCGGATCGGTCAGCGTGCACGCCCCCGAGGCGGTAGCCGCGAACCTCAACAAAATCGCCATGAAAGCGGGAATCACTCTGCGCGCGCTGACCGCCTACCGCCCTACGCTGGAGGAGACCTTCCTGGTCGCAACAGGCGGGGTCGACGGCGATCTGATCCCGCGTAGCCGCAGCTCACCGGACGCCTCGGTACCGGCATCAGTGGACGGTTCAGTGGACGGTTCAGTGGACGCATCGATAGCTGCCTCGGGCGGATTTCGCATCTCCGCCATGCCCGCCCCGGACGTGCCCGGATGTGCGTCGTGACCCCGATGTTCCGGGCCGAATGGGTCAAGCTCGGTCGCCCGCGCTTCTTCTTCGGGACGCTCGCCGCCATCGGCGCCGTCGCGGCGCTCGGCGCCGTGTTGACCATGCTGTCGGTCGGGCACAAGGACTACGACGGCGTGCCGGTCACGGCAGCCGCACTGGCCGCTCCGGACGGGGTCATGCAGGGGTTGGAAGCCGTCAGCATCCTGCTCGGTGTGACGGCCCTCGCCGTCACAGCCGCTGTTATCGGCGGCGACTTCACCCATGGAACGCTGCGTAACCAGCTCATCGCCTATCCCTACCGGCTTCGCCTGCTCGCGGGCAAATGCCTGGCCCTGGCTGCCTTCGTCACCGTGATGGTCACTGCGGCCACGGTCGTGGCCGCCGCCGCATCGTTCGCGATCGCGCCCGCGACGGACGTGGGTACCGCTGCCTGGCACAGCACAGCCGGCCTGGTCGAGATCGGCAAGGGATACCTGAACGTGCTCGCGGCGTCGCTGGGATACGCGACCATAGGCGTCCTGGTCGGGGTGGTGTTCCGCTCCCCGGCTGCCGCGGTGTCGGTGGGGCTGGCATACGCCCTGCCGCTGGAGATGCTCGTATCGCGGATCTGGAGCCCGGCGGCAGCCTGGCTGCCCGCCCGGCTCATGGACACCTTCGCCGCAGGCGCGCACGGATATCACATCGCCTACTCCGCGGCCGGCCTGCGGATTCTCGTCTTCTGCGTGGCCGCGGTACTGGTCGCCGCCGGGCTGTTCAAGCACCGTGACATGACGTCCTGACCAGTCTCAGGGCTGACTCAGGGCTGACTCAGGGTCGACTCAGGACAGCAGGGCACGCAGGTCGACGCGCATCAGCCACTGGTCGAGCTTGAACGGCGGGTACGGCCACGGGATGGCGTCGAGTACCAACTGGTTGACGGGAAGCCACATCACCCCGCGGTGCGCATCGACGGCGCCCCGCCGGACGCCGATGTATCGGGTGGATGGACGGCGTAGTCCACCCAGGCCGATGTCCAGCGGCCGACCCAGGGCGAAGGTCATGTCCCGGCCCCGACCCGAGGGCCGGACGACCTGCACCACGCCGTCGAGCCCGGCGAGCACAACCGCCCCGCTGGTCGGGTCGAGAACGATGCTGCGGACGAGACCGCCGGTATCGGTGCCCGAAACGAAGTACTCCGGCGGGTTCAGCGCCCCCCAGCTCTGCGCCGGCCAACCGTCGACCGCCGGCGTCCGGCTGACCAGACCACGCTCGCTACCAATCTTGGGGTAGACGGCGAGCGTCGCGGCGCGCAGTCCGTCCGCCCTGGTGCGGGCGACATACAGGGTGCCGTTCGCGTCGAAACAGGCGGTCTCCATCCGCGAGTCGTCCGCGGCGGCACGCACCGGGACGCTACGCGGAGTGATCGTCCCAAGATCCCGGCGCCCGGCACCCGCGGCATAGGAGAACTCCTGGATGGGGAACGCGACGACCTTGTCGTCCAATGTCCGACAATCAGCGATCAGCACAAAGCGCTCGTCGCCGGCCCGGCTCGTCGGATCGGCGACAACCTCGCGGGGGCTCACCACCACCGGCACGCCGAAGACCCGGACCTCCGGATACTGCCAGGTGGCGCGCACCCGGCCCGCGGTGTCGACGACCAACAACGCGCCCTGGGCGGTGCCGAGGCTGCTGGCGCCAAAGTACTGCGCGATCACCAGGTGACCACTGTCCGGGAGTCTGCTGATCGCCGCCGGGCCGCGTGACCACCTCGGTCCGCCGCTGCCCTCACGCGGGAAGGCGCTCGCGGCCGCGGCGGGCGGCGCGGTCGCGGCGAGCTGGTCGGTCGTCCACGAGCCGGCCGGGTCGTAACGCCACGGTCGTCCCCGCGCCGGGCGGCGGATCTGCCCGAGCGCCGGTAGCTGCCCGTAGACAGCCGTATCCCAGCCGAAGTAGGACACGGCCGAGACGAACACCACCCGTTCGTCAGACCCTGAACCGATCACGGTCACATCGGCCACATCAGCTCCGCCGACACCGCGAAACCCCGGCTCGGCGCGTGGCAGCTCGGTCCGCCCCGTGCTTGACGGTACGACCAGCCGGGTGAAACTCACCGGACCCGGTTCGAACACCGCCAGCTCCATGCCCGACCCGGTCGGCTCCGCCTGGTTGTCCGAGAAGGGTGTAGTGGCGGTGACGACCGTCCCGTCGGAGGTGACGGTCGACATGTAGGCGGCCTGGCCGGGCCCGAAACCCCAGCCTGGAACATCCACTGTGGCAACCGGGACGCGCTCGGCGTGGTCCCCGAAACTGTCGGGCGCGCCGAAGAGCACAAGCGCGTCGGACGAAACGACTCGCCGCGAGCCACCCACCAGCTTCGCGATTCCCGTGGCGGCGAGAGCGCCGAGACCGGTCGCCGTCGCACCGACCACGATCCGACGGCGGGTCGTGCCCCGATGCGTCCCACCGGACGCGCCACGATCGGTTTCCGGGGGCTCGGGCACGGGTGCCGCCACCGGGGCGGGGACGGCCCCGGGAACAACAGCCGAAGTGACCCCGTCGGCGGCAACTGCGGGAGCGGGCAGGGAGGGTGCGGAGGTCCGCCCCGGGGACGCCACGACCAGCCCAGGCATGCCGGCCACCCGATCGCCGCCGCCGCCATGCTCCGCACCATGCTCCGCACCATGCTCCGCGCCCGGACGGGCTCCCTGGCCCGGATCACCGGATACATCCCCGCCATGCCCAGGGCCTCCGAGCGCGCGGACAGAACCATGATCGAGCGCCGGTTGGCCACTGGGCGAGGGCGGATGGTCCCCCGGTACGGATTTCCGACGCATGAGTCCTAGTCTCCGATGAAGACCGGGCCGTGGATGGTCAGGATCAAAAACAGTGGGGTGACGTAGAGCGCCCGCGGGCGCTCTTACCGCTCGCGGGCAGAACTACCGAACAGGGCCGCCGGACTACCGGACAGGGCCGCGGGCCGCGGCGCGCGTTGCGCCGGCGCCAGCGCCGCGGACACGTCGACGGGCTCGTGGCCGCCGGGCCCGGCCGGTGGCCGGGCCGCGACCGGGATACGCACGTCCGCCGCTGCCGGCCGATGCGCCCGCAACACCATGATGCCGGCCATGGTCGCGGTCACCGCCTGACAGCCGAGACCGACGGTGGCCGTGGCGACCAGGTGACCGCCGGCGGCGACCAAGCCGGCGGCGGTGAGCACGGTACCGGCCGCGAGCACGCCCACTACCTCCCGCCGGCCCGCCCCCAGGAGGTAGTTGGTGAACAGCAGCGTCACGGCAAGACAGGTCATTGCCAGTGCCAGGATCCACAGTGTCGAGGCGCCCGCGGCCAGGTGCGGGCCGAACACCGCTGACAGCACGGGTCTAGCCGCGACCACGCCTGTCCCCACCAGCAGCAGGCCGGGGGCGGCCACCCAGCCGACCGCCGCGAGCAGGGCTGTGGTGGCTGGACGACCCTGTGCCCGGCGCTGAGCCGCCTCCGGGAGCAGGAAGTTCGCCACCGCCAGACCGATGAACACCGGCACCTTGCAGGCCGTCGAAACAGCCGCGTAGGCCCCGACCTCGGCGGGGTTGAGCCAGCCGACGATGACCACATCCATGTTCTGCAGCATCGCGAGCGGCACGAGCGCGCCGAGAGCGGTTGTCGTGTCGTACCAGAGCGCGGGCATGGGTCGGGTGTCCGACATTCCCCGCGTGGTCATTCCCCGCGTGGTCATTCCCCGCGTAGTCCGGGCCGTACGCCGGCGGGCATGTGCGGTGCCGCACAGAACACCGACGATCAACCCGAGACCCGCACCGTTGACTCCGAATCCGGCGAACGCCAGACCGATGATGACGACGATGCGGCCAGCACCCTCAAGTACGAAATTATAGGCGAGTTCCTGGTAGGCGCGACGCGCCTGCAACAGACCACGCTCGACCGAAAGTGAGACCCAGATCGCAGCTCCCGCGATTGCCTCGGCAATCGCGAATGGATGCGGATAAGACAGGATCGCCGCCACCTGGCCGCATACCAACAGACCGAGGACACAGGTGACAACAACCACAACCATGCCGACACTGCGCAGCCGGCGAATCCAGGACGCCCGTGCGTGTCGGGTATCACCAGGAAAAGATGTGTCCCGCTGGACCACGGCGACCTGCAAGGCCGAGCCGCCCATCGAAAGGATCAGAAAGATCCCGGTCTGAACGACCAGCGCACCATAGTTGGTGGCATTGAGTACCCGCGCGAGTACAAGGTTGACCAGGAGGTTTCCGCCGTTGACGACAACTCCGGCAACCGCGAGCGACCCGGGGCCGGCGAGGCCCCGCACGATCAGCTCACGCGCTGCGATCGCCATCCACCTTCCTCCCGCACGCTTTCGTGTCCGCCAGCGCGTCGGCGTTTTGCCGCCATTTTCCGGACGTCGTCTGCCCACGGTAGGCCAACGCCGTACCCGGCCCGCATCGGGTGCCCGCGATCTGGCACCATCGTCGCGCGGAGTACGGAGCGGTGCGGCGAGACCGTGCCGAAAACAACGGGGCAGGTTGGGGGTCGAGCTGAAGGGAGCAGACCTGGTGCCCGCAATTGCAGCACCAGCGGACGGTCGGGGCAGGCATCTGGATACGCTCGCCGGGCGTCGTGTGGTGTTTCTCAACTGGCGTGATCTTGAGCATCCTCAGGCCGGTGGCGCCGAGCTCTACTGCCAATCGGTCGCAGAACGGTTTGCCGCGGCTGGTGCGCGGGTGAGTCTGCTCACCTCCCGACCGCCCGGCACCCAACGGTCGCAGAACGTACGGGGCATCGACGTCGAGCGCTCAGGTGGGACGTTCGGGGTGTACCCGGCCGCGTTGGCTCGCCTCCTACGCGACCGGCACGACATCGACGCAGTGGTGGACTGCCAGAACGGCATCCCGTTCTTCAGCCCGCTGGTGCTGCCCGGTACCCCGGTCGT
>NZ_CAUVXI010000004.1:0-3259 GCF_963555845.1 Protofrankia sp. Cas8
CCTCCAGGCCGATCGTCGATCTTTACGTACAGTGCGATGAGGAGGGTGTCCAGGTTTTGCGTCACAACATGACCTTGGACGCCCTCTCCCAATTCCCGATCATCGGCTGCCCAGAGATCGGACTTACTCGTCTAGGGGCCGAGCGGACGAGCATCGAACTCCGCCTGTGCGATCTCGACGAAGGCGCGAGTCAGCGACGTCTGGCGGGTGTCCTGCCAGATCATGAGCTGGAAGAGGTGCGGAACCTCGCCGTCGAGCCGGCGGATGACGATGTGTGGCCAACCGCCCCAGCGCCGCCGGGTGGCTTCCCCGACGAACGCCACGCCGAGGCCCGCCGACACCAAGTCGACGACCTCCTCCTCGCTGGCGATCGGGTAGGAGCGGTAGTCGGTCGTCACGCCGCGCCGGTTCAGGAAGTCGAGGATGCGTTGGCCATGCGTCCGATCCGTCTCCGCCGAAGGAACAAGCAGGCGCTGCTGCTGGAGGTCGTGGACGGTCAGCCTGCCCCGGGCCTGCAGCGGATGGTCGGTGGGCAACGCGAGATGATTCTGGGCGAAATCGTGGAGTACCAGGCAGCTGAGGCCCACCGCGAGTTCCGACGTCGAGAGCGAGAAGCTGACGTGGGTGTTGCGGTCCCGCATATCGTCCGCCAGCCGCTGGTTGTTCACCTGGCTGGGGACGATGTCCACGTCGGGATAGCGGGCCACGAAGGCCCGAACCGCCCGCGCCATTACCTCGCCGCTGCCGGAGCTGTATGAGATCCGCAGGAAGCCGGCCCGGCCCGAGGCTTCCCCGCGGGCGACATCGCGGACCCGGCCGTGTGCGGCCAGCAGGTCGCGTGCCTCCGGCAGCAACCGCCGCCCGGCGGGGGTCAGCGTCACGTGGTGGGTCGACCTGTCGAACAGCGTGACTGCCAGCTCGTTCTCCAGTTGGCGGATCTGCTGGCTGACGTGGGACGCCGAGTACTGGAGGCTGGCGGCCGCCCGACGGTAGCTGAGTTCCTGCGCAACGGCTACGAAGCAGCGCAACTGCACCACCCGCATCCCCGGCCACCTCCCTCGCGCCCCAGGTTCGCGCGGCGGCCGAGAGGGACCGGACGCAGCCGGTGTTCACGATAGCCGAACAGCAGTTCGTGAACCCGCGCTTCCTTTCTCGCACCGGCCGGCAGAGGTTGCACGGTAGAGCCCTCCAGGGGCAGGTCGATCAAACGAGGTGACTGGATGAGCATCGGTGTCAACGTGCGCACAGACGGAACAATCGGCCGACTGTCGTGGGAGTTACTGGCGCCGTTCGGAGTGCGCCTGCACGTCGACGACCTGCGGGCCGGCCTGGCACAGGACGAGCAGGACGTGCTGGCCACCCTGCTCTACCAGCACGGCTTCGTCGTGGCGGCCGACCAGCAGCTCACCAAGGCGGACCTCCGGCGGGTGGGCAGCTACGTCGCGCCGCTGCTCCCTGAGGAGCACGAGGCGAACCCGGTGCTGGCGCTCAACCGCGAGGAGGGTGGGTTCGGCACCCGCGAGCTCGTCTTCCACCGTGACCTGATGTACGCCGAGCATCCGTTCCATGCGATCGCCCTGCATGCGCTCTCGGTCGCCGAAGGCGAGACCAGCACCTTCGTCTCCAGCGGAACGCTGGCGTATCGGCGGCTGCCGGCCGAGCTGAAGGACCGGCTAGCGGGCCTGAGCGCCCTGAACTCCCTGCACGGGCGGGACGAGGAGGGGCGGATCTCCGAGCGGGAAGTCTACTTGCCTGGCTGGCCCGGCTACGTCCATCCGTTGGCAGCGCGTCACCCGATCACCGACGAGCCGGTGCTGCTGGCGTGCCTCATGTCCACCGTGCGGGTTGAGGGACTGGCCGCGGACTCCAGCGAGGAGCTGCTCCAGCAGCTGTTCGGCCACCTCAACGACCCGGCGAACGTCTACGAGCACACCTGGCGCGAGAACGACCTGCTGATCTGGGACAACTTCGGTTGCGCCCACGCCCGCCGGAACCTGGCCGGGGTGTCGAAGCGCACGCTACAGCGCCTCACCATGGGCAAGCTGAGCTTTCCCCTGGCCTACCCGAACTTCAGCATGAGGAGCTTCACGGACTCCTACGACGGAGAGAACTACATGGGCAAGGGCGGCGGCCAGTTCTAGCTGGCGACCTCTGTCGCTGGCCGCTCGGCCCACTGATCACAGGAGGCCGGCCGTGGGTTGGCCACCACGGCCGGCCTTCCAGTGATCTTCGCCGCCGGCCGGGTGCGGTGGCTGCGCGAGGATGCCGGTTCGTGTTGGTTCGGCTGACTGAAGCGATCCCGTTTCCGTGGACAGCAGACCTGAAGGTCACTGTCTGAAAGGAAGGGCCGTCATGGGGTCGACTCCCTGGAAGTACACGCAGGAGTACAAAGACGAGGCGGTCCGCCGATTCAACACCCCGCCGGTGACGAGCAACTCAGGCGCCAACGATCCGAGTCCTGCCGGTAGGTCCGGCTGGCCAGCGGTGCCCCCGCCGGAACGGCCAGTCCTGGCTATAGTTGTGGCTATGTCGATCGTTGAGCAGATGCCGCTGGCGGATGTGAAAAACCGCCTTTCGGAGGTTGTGGACAGCGTCGAACGCGAGCACGGCCGCGTCGTGATCACACGGCACGGCCGACCAGCGGCGATCGTCATCAGCGTCGACGACCTGGAGTCCCTTGAGGAGACCCTTGCCGTCATGGGCAGCACCCAGCTCATAGCCGACGTCCGGGAGGCCCTCGACGACCTCGACGAGGTGGGGGCGACCGTCCTGACCAAGGACGAAGCACTGCGCCTCGCCACCGGCCGGTGACCGACGCCTACGAGATCGCCTTCACCGCGCCCGCTCGACGCACCCTTCGCCGCCTGCCCGAAAAAGTCGCCACCGCCGTCGTCGAGTTCCTCTACGGATCGCTGGCGGCCAACCCGCACCGCGTCGGCAAGCCACTCCAGCTCCAACTCGCCGGACTCCACAGCGCGCGACGAGGCGACTACCGCGTCATTTACCACATTGACACCGACAACCACCGGGTCGACATCGTCGCGATCGAACACCGCGCGGACGTCTACCGACCCCGCGGGTAGCAGCGGGTAGAACCAGTCAGAGCGTTGCGGACCCGCAGATCGGCCAGCAGCCGCTCCTTCACCGGCCCGGACTCCTCCAACAGCTCCGTCACGGCCGAGTTCTGCAAGTCCAGGTAGCGGCGCAACGTCAGGTCGAACAGTTGACGTTTGCTGCCGAAGCTATGCCGAAGCTATAA
>NZ_CAUVXI010000004.1:3780-4154 GCF_963555845.1 Protofrankia sp. Cas8
AAACCGAGGACGGACGAGATGTTGATGATGCGCCCGCTTCCCTGGGCGCGCATGTGTGGCAGCACGGCCGTCGTCATCCGGATCGTGCCGAAGACGTTGACGTCGAAGATGCTCTGCGCCTGTGCGACGGAGCTCTCCTCGGCGGCACCCGCTGCACCGATACCGGCGTTGTTGACCAGGACGTCGATCTGCCCGAACTCCTCGATCACCCGTTTGACGACGACGGTGACCGAATCGTCACTGGCCACGTCGAGGTCGAGGAACGTCACCCCGTGGAGAGGGGCGACGCGCGAGGTGTTCCGGCTCGTGCCGATCACATCGAACCCCGCCTCGACGAGCGCGAGCGCGGCTGCCCTCCCGATGCCTGAGGACGC
>NZ_CAUVXI010000004.1:4542-11845 GCF_963555845.1 Protofrankia sp. Cas8
TCCCGTCACGAGCGCCACCTGGCGCGTTGCTGTCATCGTCGACTCCCTAACCCTTTGGCGTACGGTCATACGACCATAGAGCGAGACGGAGCCAGCAGGCAAGAGTCTGCCGAAAATTAAATTATGGCCGTACTCTCAAGGAGTGCACGGCGGCGGACCGGCGGCCGGCCCGGCGGGTGGAGGCGCGTGTGGTGCGGTACGACAACGAGCACAAGCAGGCGACGAGACGGCGGATCATCGAGACGGCCGGCCGCCGCTTCAAACGCGACGGCATCAACGGCTCGGGGATCACCACGCTCATGGCGGACGCGGAGCTGACCAACGGCGCCTTCTACGCCCACTTCACCTCCAAGGACGACCTCGTCGCCACCGCGGTCGCCGACCAGCTCCGCGCACAGTGCGAGAGCCTCGGCGCGCTGGCGCCGGGCCGGGCCGGACTGGAGCAGTTCGTGCGCGCCTACCTGTCGGTCGAGCACCGCGACCACCCCGAGGACGGCTGCCCGTCCGCCGCCCTGCTCGACGAGATCGGCCGCGCCACCGACGCCACCAAACAGGCCTACACCGACGGCGTACTGGCCATCGTCGAGGACATCGCCGCCCGCCTGGCGCCACACGACCCGCCATCGGCACGCGTGAAGGTGCTCACCATCGTCGCCTCCGTGATCGGCACGCTGCAACTCTCCCGCGCCCTAGCCGACCGACACCTCGCCGACGAGGTCCTCGAGCAGGGCATCCAGAACGCCCTCACGTTGTTGGAGCAAAGCGATGAGTAGCTGCCGGGGCAGGCGGTCGAGGAGCCCGCTGGGAGTTTGGACCTGCCAAGCAGCACGTCAGACAGCAAGAGACTCAAGATCAGTCCGCAGCGGACGCTCATGGAATCAGTCTTACCGCCGGTGGGCTGCATCCGACTCCTCGGGATGCATCGTTGCTCGACGCCAGACCAGGGTATGAGGGCAGGGAGTGCCACGGGCGCGACGCGTCCGCCCGAGCCGCAATCGTGCGGCAGTACCAACTATTGCGCCGGCGCCCGGATGAAGGTCGTTGCCCTGGAACCTCAGACCGGAGCCGACCCGTCCGGCCGTCCGTCGTCAGCAACCAGTCCAGGAAGGTGGAGATTTATGTCCAAAGAAACTGAAATCCGCCCATTCCGGGTTGACATGCCCGAAGAAGCGATCGCCGACCTTCGACGGCGCATCGCCGCGACCCGCTGGCCCTCCAGAGAGCTGGTAACAGATCGGTCGCAGGGCGTGCATTTGGCGACGATCCAGGAGCTCGCCCGCTACTGGGCGGCCGATTACGACTGGCGCCGGTGCGAGGCGAGACTGAACGCGCTGCCGCAGTTCACGACCGAAATCGACGGAGTGGACATCCACTTCATCCACGTGAAGTCGCGGCACGAGCACGCGTTGCCGCTGATCATGACGCACGGCTGGCCCGGCTCGGTCATCGAGCTGCTCGAGGTCGTCGGCCCGCTCACCGACCCGACCGCGCACGGCGGACGCGCCGAGGACGCGTTCGACCTCGTGCTGCCGTCCCTGCCCGGCTACGGCTTCTCCGGCGAGCCGACGGAGGTCGGCTGGGACCCCGGTCGCGTCGCGCGCGCCTGGGCGGAGCTGATGCACCGCCTCGGCTACACCCACTACGTCGCCCAGGGCGGCGACGTAGGCTCCGCCGTCACCGACGCGATGGGCCGCCAGGCACCCGAGGGCCTGCTCGGCATCCACATCAACCTGCTCCTGACGGCGTTGGGCGGCAACGGCCCCCCGCCGGCGGGACGCTCCGAGAAGGAACGCGCGGCGCTCGACGCCATCGCCACCTTCAACACGAGCGGCAGGGGCTACTTCCTGGAGCAGGCCACGCGGCCCCAGACGATCGGCTACGCCTTGCTGGATTCACCCATCGCGCTCGCGGCCTGGATGCTCGACCACGACACAGACAGCTACGAGAAAATTTCACACGCCTTCCTTGACAAGCAGCCCGCGGGCACACTCACCCGGGACAGGATCGTCGACAACATCACGCTGTACTGGCTGACGGGCACCGGGGCCTCGGCGGCCCGGTCCTACTGGGAGAGCGGACGCTCCGCAGCTCTTACGGCCGGCCAGGCTCCCCCAGAGGTCTCGATCCCGGTCGGCTTCACCACGTTCCCCGGCGAGATCTTCCAGGCCCCGCGCAGCTGGGTCGAGAAGGCCTACCCCAACCTCATCTACTTCAACGAGGTCGACAAGGGCGGCCACTTCGCCGCCTGGGAAGAGCCCGAGCTGTTCGCGACCGAGATCCGGGCAGCGTCCACGTCGCTGCGCTGACGACAGCCCGCACCTGGGTTGACGGTGACCACCTGGTCCACCACCACGTGAACGGGCAAGCCTGCTGGGCCGCGGTCGGGTCGCGCGTGCTGCGGCCTCGATCGCGGCCCGCAGAGGAGTTCCTGCTTGCCGACGCGGGTGGGCTCATTGTGGGTAAGGCGGCCCACACCCGCTGACCTGCACGAACAGGTCACAAAGATCATCCTCCGCGCACCACACCCGTGGACATGACCTCACCGGGGTGAGTCCCCCTGGGTAGTGCAGATCGGGAAATCCTTGATCGCCTGACGGGCGTGTCGGTCCCGTGAGAACCGCCAAGAACTCGCGGAGGCGAGTACACCCGATGGCTCTGGATCAGTCTGCCGTATCCGGATTGCTGGAGCTGCTACGCAGCACCGATGCCGGGCAGATACCGATCCGGCTGCTACCCGGGGCCTGCCTGGTGGATCTTCAATCGTGCGGTGACGCCTGCGTGATCGTCTCCCGCAGGAGGAACTTGCGGACCTTGCCCGACGCCGTGCGGGGAAGGGCGTCGACGACATGCCAGTCCACCGGCACCTTGAAGTAGGCAAGCCGGGACCGCGCGAACGTCGCCAGCTCCTCGACGTCGACCGCACCGGTCACATCGGCAGCACCGGTCACATCGCCGGTGGCACGCACGATGAACGCAACCGGAACTTCACCGAGGCGCTCATCGGGTGCACCGACCACCGCCGCGTCCGCCACGCCGGGGTGCTCGACCAACACTTCTTCCACCTCGCGCGGGTAGATGTTCTCCCCGCCGCGGATGATGACGTCACGGATACGTCCGTGGATCCGCAGGACTCCGGTCGCGTCCATCGTGCACAGGTCACCGGTGTGCAACCAGCCCTCGCCATCAAGGGTCCGACTGGTCGCCTCGGGATCGTCGTGGTATCCGCTCATGTTCAGCGGGGAACGGATCAGCAGCTCACCGGGCTCGCCGAGGTCGGCGGTCGTCCCCACGGTGCCCGGCGCGATGATGCGGACCTCGCGCTGCGGCAACGCCCGCCCCAGCGTCTCGGCCTTCACCACGTCGCTGTCCCAGGGAAGGCACGCGGTCGCGTTGGGCGCTTCGGACTGGCCGTAGGAGATGACGACACGGCAGCCGAGCCCGGCTTCGGTACGGCGGATCAGCGCGGGTGGAACTGTCGTTCCGCCGGTCTGGATGACCTGAAGGCTGCTGATGTCGTACCTGGCGAGGTCGGGGCAGGCCAACAGGTCGTACAGCATCGTCGGGACGGTGCCGAGTGCGGTGACGTGCGCCCGCTCGACCATCCGCAGGGTGCGGGCCGGGTCGAAGCCCCCCGGAGCCAGGACCATCGTTCCCGCTGCGGCGAAGGTCATCAGCACGCCGGACACCGAACCGCCGACATGGTGCAGAGGCAGCCCGGAGCACCACACCAGCGGTGCCGCGAAGACCCGCCCGGCGATACGGGCGGTGTTCAGCGCGGCGAAGTGGGACAGTACGGCGCCCTTGGGCCGCCCGGTGGTCCCGGAGGTGTACTGAATGAGAAAAGGTGTCGCGGGCGGAACCGCGGGCAGCGGCCCCGGGCGGCGCCCAAGCGTGTGCCCCAGATTCTCCAGCGGCCGGACCCGGACCGGCCCGGGCAGCTCGCCGGCCAGGGTCTGCGCACGCTCAACCAGTGGCGAGCCCCGGTGTTCGGCCGCCGCGATGACAAGCGTCGCGCCGGACTGCGCCAGCTCGTAGCGGACCTCCTCGTCCCGCAGCGAGGTGTTGATCGGGACGAGGACGGTGCCGGCGAGCGCGCTGGCGCACTGCACGATGACCCAGTCGGGGCTGTTGGGTGCCCACAGGGCGACCCGATCCCCCGGTTCGACCAGGCTGAGCAGCCTACCCGCGACGGCACCGGCGTGCGCGACCAGGCCCGCGTAGGTCAGGGTCTTGAGGCCCGGCCCCACCGGCCAGCGCAGCGCCGGACGGTCCGGGTACTGGTCGGCGACGTGGAGCAACCAGTCGCCGACCGACTGCTCGACCAACGCGACGGTGGTATCGGCCGGCCAGTGAGCGGCGGTGAGCGTCATCTGACCACCCAGGCCCTCAAGGACTCTTCAGTAACCACTCAAACACGCCCTAGTCGCCGTCGAGGTCGAGCGAGCGGCCCACGATTTCCTTCATGACCTCGTTGGAACCGGCGTAGATCCGCTGCACTCGACCGTCCCGCCACAGCCGGGCGATCTCGTACTCGTTCATGTAGCCGTAGCCGCCGAACAGCTGCAGACAACGGTCAACGACGTCGCACTGCGTGTCGGTCGTCCACTGCTTGAGACCGGCGGCGTCGACGGCGCTGAGCTCGCCGTCGAGGTGCGCGCGCACTGCCGTGTCCACGTAGGCCTGCGCGACGTCACACAAGGTCTTGATCGCGGCGAGCTCGAACCGGGTGTTCTGGAACGAACCGATCGTCGTCCCGAACGCCTTGCGGGTACGCACCTGCTCCACGGTCAGCGCCAAGGCCCGCTTCATGATGGCCACGGCGGTGACACCCGCGCCGAGCCGCTCCGTTCCCAGGCTCTCCATCAGGTGGTAGAAGCCGCGGTTCTCCTGCCCGAGCAGGTTCGACACGGGCACCCGCACCTCGTCGAAGAAGAGCTCAGCGGTGTCCTGCGCCTTCTGACCAATCTTGTCGAGCTTGCGGCCGCGGCTGAAGCCCGGTGCATCCGCATCGATGACAAGCAGGCTGATGCCACGGTGACCGGCGTCCGGGTCGGTCTTGACCGCAGCGACCACCTTGTCGCACAGCAGCCCGTTGGTGATGAACGTCTTCGAACCCGACACGACATAGCTGTCACCGTCGCGGCGCGCGGTCGTGCGGATCGCCTTCACGTCCGAGCCGGCACCGGGCTCGCTCAGCCCCAGCGCCCAGATGATGTCCCCGCTCACCGAGCCGGGCAACCAGCGCGCCTTCTGCTCGTCGGTGGTCAGCGTGATGATGTACGGCGGCATCACGTCGTTCTGTAGCCCGAAGCCGAAACCGACGGTTCCGGTGGCCCAGAACTCCTCCGCGAGGATCACGCTGAACCGGTAGTCGTCGACCCCGGCGCCGCCGAACTCCTCGGGGGCCGACCACAACAGCAGACCCGCCCGGCCCGCCTTGCGCCAGACCTCCCGGTCGACAACACCGGCCTGCTCCCACTCGGTGGTGTGCGGGACGCACTCCTTCTCGAAAAACGTCCGAGCAAGCGCGCGGAACTCCTCGTGCTCAGGTTCGAACAGGGTGCGACGCACCAGACCAGCTCCTTCACGCTAGAGGGCCGCCAGGCACGCGACCATCGCTACGCACCCGCGCCCGTGGGCCCCGCGGGACCCAAGTGGACCCGCTGGCCCGCGCCGGCCACGCCGGAAGCGGCCGTCCGCCGGCCAGCACGTAGATCCTCTTATTAATTAACCGCTTTGACAAGATATATCTATCAAAAGAGGACCGTCGGCGGCGCCGGGCCGGCCGGGCGTCACCCGGGCCGAGTGTCTCTCACCTCGGTACGGGCGTTCAGGGAGGCGAGCTCGGCTGCGGCCCGACCCGAACTCCATCCCTCCCGGTCGTTGGCTGTCACCGGCCGCGACACGACTCCCGGGAACATCGTCTCGGTCGCCTCCCGGACGGTGTCCTCCCGTGCGGCCAGGACGGGCAGGAGACGGTCCCGGCCCCTTTCGGCGACCGCCTCGGCCCCCGCCTTGTCGGTCGCACCCTGCAGCCGCTCGCCGATCCGGACGGCGAAGGCAGTGAGGAAGGACTGGCGGAACGAACGGGTCCGCGACCGCCCGTAGCGGTCCTGGCGGGAGCCTTCCCGCGTCATGGCCGTGGTCGCCTGCACCAACAGCGACGTGTAGAGCAGCTCGACGCCGTCGAGATCGGACTCGAAACCGAGCACCGTGGCGAAACCGAGGTCCTTCGTCCACACCGCCCGACAGCGATTCGCGGTGGCGACCTTGTCCAGCAGCAGCGCCTTGGGCGTCTCATAGGGATTGTCGACGCCGACCCGACGGCCGGTCGGTTCGTCGCGCGACCCGGTCTCAGCGGCCAGCAGGGCGTAGTCGATGCTGTGCCGGGCCATGAGCTCCTGGGCCTTAGCGGTCAGCGCCTCGGCCTCCTGCGCGAAGCCGGTCGACTCGGCCTTGGCCAACAGCGCGCGGACCCGGTCAAGCATGCGCGCGTCGACCGTCCGACCAGCGCTGCGGTCGGGGTGCAGCGTCCCGCGACGCGCGGTGCCGGGCGGCGGGCACAGCTGCGCGAGCGGGGGCAAAGTACCGAGGATCCCAAGCACCGTCACGGCGCAGGTGACCACCCCGACCCGATCCTCACCTTCGCGCTCACCCCAGGCGTCCAGCCAGCCATCGTCATCGGCCCACCAGACGGTGGCTTCGACCGCCGCGAGCTGCGCCTCCCAGCGCTCGTCCACGGTGGAGGCGGCATACCTGCGCATCTGAGCGGCGATCGCGTCGACCGTCATCCGCAGCTGACGCGCACCGCCCTCCCGGCTGACGATCCGCACGACGTCCGCCGGCTGCCAGCCGCTGTCCCACGCACGTTCCACCATGCGGTTCAGCCAGCTCGCGAAGGCCCGGTCGACCATCCGCCGCCTGGTGGACCCGACCGGAGGCTCGGTCAACAGCACGATGCAGCGGGACAACTCCATGCCGTCCTGCGTGTGCTGTGCGTGCATGGCCGCACCGACCAGAAGGTCGGCGGTCTGCCGGTCATGCTGATAGGCGTCGAAATCATGACGGGCCGACCGGCTGGCACCGGGAGCAGGACCGGGACCGGGAGCAGGACCGGACGTGGAGCCAGGACCAGGACGTGCACCTGGACCGGTGCCGGCGGCCCGGGCCCGGTCGTCGCGCGCCTGCTGCTTGGCTCGCCGCCGTTCGCGACTACGACTTCCCATAGCTACCCCACAAGACCGAAATGAATGAAGGTGATCACGATCATGTCGCCACACGCGATACCGACACACGACATGTC
>NZ_CAUVXI010000004.1:11908-72612 GCF_963555845.1 Protofrankia sp. Cas8
GCTCTCCACCGACGGTTAAGGATACGAACCGCTTTCCGGCTCCTTGCACACGCCTACCAGGTCTTCAGTACCCGTCGGGTGCCCGTAGCCGATGGTCGAGAGCGGTGTGGCGGCGCCCGGCGCTCACCGTGCGGACAGCCTGCCCGATCGCCCGGCGTGACCCGACCAGGACCACCAACCTGCGCGCCCGGGTGACCGCGGTGTAGAGCAGGTTCCGCTGCAACATCATCCACGCGCTCGTGGTGACCGGGATGACCACCGCCGGGTACTCACTACCCTGCGACCGGTGGATGGTCACGGCATAGGCATGCGCGAGTTCGTCGAGTTCGGTGAACTCGTAGTCGACGTCCTCCTCCTCGTCTGTACGCATCGTGAGCTTCTGTTCGTCGGGGTCGAGTGCGGTCACCACCCCGACAGTTCCATTAAAGACGCCATTGGCGCCCTTGTCATAGTTATTGCGGATTTGGGTCACCTTGTCCCCGATCCGGAAGACCCGCCCGCCGACCCGGCGTTCGGGCAGATCCGGACGCGACGGCGTCAGAGCCTCCTGCAGCAGGACGTTCAGCGCGCCGGCCCCGGCCGGGCCGCGGTGCATCGGCGCGAGCACCTGCACGTCCCGGCGCGGGTCGAGCCCGAACTTCAGCGGAATGCGGCGGGCCACGACGTCGACGGTCAGCTGCGCGGCATCCTCCGCTTCGTCCGCGGCGAAGTAGAAGAAGTCGGACAGACCGCGTACCAGCGGATGATCTCCCTTGTTGATGCGGTGCGCGTTGGTCACGACACCGGACTCCTGCGCCTGGCGGAAGATCTGGGTGAGCCGCACGTGCGGAATAGGCGTGCCGTCGGCCAGCAGATCACGCAGGACCTCGCCGGCGCCGACGGACGGCAGCTGGTCGACATCCCCGACCAGGAGCAGATGCGCCCCGGGTGCGACCGCCTTGGCGAGCTTGTTGGCCAGCAGAAGATCCAGCATGGACGCCTCGTCAACGACGACGAGATCGGCGTCCAACGGGCGGTCGCGGTTGTAGGCCGCGTCCCCGCCCGGTCGCAGTTCCAACAGCCGGTGCACGGTGGCCGCCTCGTGCCCGGTCAGCTCGGTGAGCCGCTTGGCGGCCCGGCCGGTCGGCGCGGCGAGCACGACCTTCGCGCCCTTGGCGCGGGCCAGGGTGACCACCGAGCGCACGGTGAAGCTCTTGCCGCACCCGGGTCCGCCGGTGAGCACGGCGACCTTCTCGGTCAGGGCCAGTTTCACCGCCGCCACCTGCGCCGGCGCGAGCTCAGCCCGGGTCCGGTCCCGCAGCCAGGCCAGGGCGGCGTCCCAGTCGACCTCGACGAAGGACGGCATCGCGTCGCGCTGCGTCCGCAACAGCCGCAGCAGCTGGCCCGCCAGGGAAATCTCCGCACGGTGGAAGGGAACCAGATAGATCGCGGCGATCGGCTCGGCCGGGTCCTCCCCGGGGATCTCCTCGCGGACAACGCCGTCCTCCGCCACGAGCTCGCCCAGGCACTCGATCACCGCTCCGGTGTCGACCTGCAGGATCTTTATCGCCTCGGCGATCAACTGGTGTTCGGGCAGGAAGCAGTTGCCGTCCCCGGTGGCCTCGGACAAGGTGAACGCAAGACCAGCCTTGATGCGCTGCGGGCTGTCATGGGGAATCCCGACGGCCTTGGCGATCGTGTCCGCCGTCCGGAAACCTATTCCCCACACATCGGTTGCCAGCCGGTACGGCTCGGTGCGCACCACGTCGATGGAGCGGTCGGCGTACTGCTTGAAGATTCGCACCGCCAGTGACGTGGACACCCCTACACCCTGGAGGAAAACCATCACCTCCTTGATCGACTTCTGTTCCTCCCAGGCGGCCGCGATCGCCTTCGTGCGTTTGGGTCCGAGTTTGGGAACCTCGATCAGCCGTTCGGGCTCCTGTTCGATGACGTCCAGTGCGGCGACCCCGAAATGCTCGACTATCCGCTCGGCGAGCTTCGGCCCGATTCCCTTGATGAGCCCCGAACCGAGATAGCGGCGGATACCCGCAACCGTGGCCGGCAGCACCGTCGTGTAATCCTCGACATGAAACTGCTTACCGTACTGCGGGTGCGAGCCCCATCGGCCGCGCATGCGTAATGCCTCGCCAGGCTGTGCACCCAGCAGCGCGCCCACTACCGTGATCAGGTCACCGGACCGACCGGTGTCGACACGGGCGACGGTGTAACCGGTCTCCTCGTTGGCATAGGTGATCCGTTCCAACACCGCGTCCAGCACCGATCCATGCCACGGCTCCACCGCTGGCATCCCGAGTGGTTCTCCCGTCCCGTGGGCACGCCCATGACCGCGCCCGCTCACGCGGGTGCCACCGACTCCGTCCGTCGTCGCCACGCAGTATGCCCGGACGGCGAACGCCGGTGCAGCCACCCGCCGGTCCGCACGGTCGAGGTCCGCACGGTCGAGGTCCGCACGGTCGAGGTCCGCACGGTCGGGTCGGAGCGCAACCGGGCACAGGGACGGCATACTGCGGCCAGAACGGCCGGGTCGAGAGTCCAGGCGGAGGTGTGGTGAGGGTCGTGTCCGGCCATGCGTTCAGCCAGATCGTCTCCGGGCATGTCATCGTCTGCGGGTTGAACGAGCTGGGTTTCCGGATCGCCGAGCAGCTCCACACCGCGGGGGTGGCCGTCGTCGTCATCGAGAGACGCGACGTCGGTCCGCTGCGCCGCCGCCTTGAGCGGTGGGGGATCCCCGTCCTGGCCGACTCGGCACATACGGGGGACGCGCTGCGGCAGGCGTCGATCGCAGGCGCGATGGCGCTGATCGCCTGCCATGACATCGATCTCGACAATCTTGAGACGGCGCTGGTCGCCACCGAGATCGCACCCGAGCTGCGCCTTGTCGTGCGGGTCACCAATGCCCCGCTCGGCGATCAGCTCGGCGCGGCGCTGCCCAGCGTGCGCGTGCTGAACCTCGCGGAGAAGGCCGGCCACAGCTTCGTCGAGGCCTGTATCCGCTCCGACGTCCGGCATGCGTTCCGGCTCGGATCGGAGATCTTCACGGTGGTGGACGTCCCGGTCCGCACAGCCGGGGCGTTCCGGCAGGTCTTCGGCAATCTGACACCGGTGGCGCTGCGCAGACCGGGTGCGCGGCAGGTGGAGGTATGTCCGAGCCGCGATACCGGTGTCACCCCCGGCGACCACATCGCCCTGCTCGGCAGGCTGGCGGACTTCGCCGACAACGGCGTCCGAGTGAGCAGCGTGCATGACGTCAACGCGCTGGCGAACCTGTCGGCACACCGCACCGACCCACCGTCGGGCCGGGCAGGCCGGGCAGGCCGGGCAGGCCGGGCAGGCCGCCGCCGCCGCCCGCACGCCTGGATCCGGGACCTCGCCGTGACCACTGCGGCCGAGTTCGACCGGCCGTTCCGGCTCGCCCTCGGCGCGGTTCTGACCATCATGACCATCGGCACGTTGGTGCTGAGCCTGACCTATGCCGACAACGATCCGGCCGCGCCGGCGGACTTCGGCCCTCTCGACGCGTTCTATCTGACCGTCACCACCATGGCCACCGTCGGCTACGGCGACTTCAGCTTCGGTGCGGCGGCATCCTGGTTACAGGCATTCGGCATCGCCCTGATCCTCCTCGGTGCGCTGTCCATCGCGATCGTGTACGCGTTCATCACCAATGTGATCATCAGCCGCCGGCTGGAACGGACAATCGGCCACGGGCGTGCCACGACCGTGCGTGACCACGTCATCGTCTGCGGGCTCGGTTCGGTGGGGCTGGCCACCGTGGAAGGCCTCGTCGCCGCCGGGCGGGACGTCGTGATCGTCGAAAGAGATGCGAACAACCGCTTCCTTTCGGTGGTCCGCGACCTCAAGGTGCCGGTCGTGTTCGGTGACGCCACCGTCCGCGCGACCCTGATGGAGGCCGGACTCGCCCGGGCCACCACCCTCGCCGCACTGACCAGCGACGACGTGGCGAACCTGGAGGCTGTGCTCTCCGCGCGGGAAGCATTCAACGATCATCACGCGGACCGTCGTCGCGCTGGCCGTCGACCGCACCGGCCGGGACGCGGACGCCGGGGGCTCCGGTCGGGGATCGACCCGGCGCGAACCCGCGCCCCCGGATCTGATGGCAATGGCGATGGCAATGGCGAGCCCGGGTTGCGGGTGGTGCTGCGCATCTTCGACACGACACTTGCCGACGAAGCCGAACGCAGGTTCGCCATCCACACCGCCCGCAGCGCGTCCGCCCTGGCCACCCCGTGGTTTGTCGGCGCCGCCCTCGACTACGAGGTGGTGAGCACCTTCTACGTCGACCGTGAGCCCTTCCTGGTCGCGCGGATCACCGTGGTCGCCGGCGGTGGCCTGGACGGCCCGACCCTGCAGGAGCTGTCGACCGGGACCCGGCTGCTCGCGATCGCCACCTCATCCGAGCACGACGGCACCCCCGACCGGGCCCCCAACTACCGGCCCACCCGCCACACCCGGCTTCAGCCAGGTGACGAGGTCCTGGTCGTCGGCCCGACCGCACAGATCATCGACACCGTCAGCCGGAACCAGGCACCCCGCGTCCGATCCTGACCGCGGGTACTCGGCCCATGACTCGGATAGTCTGGACCTTATGGTAGATATGACTGCGCGCCGCGCGGAGCGGGTGTCGCGCTACCTGTCCCGCCATCTGCGGCACGCGCCCGATGCCATCGGCATTGTTCTCGACAGCGCGGGGTGGACACCCGTCACCGATCTACTCGACGCCTGCGCCCGGTCCGGTTTCCCGATCAGCCGGGCCGAGCTCGACGAGGTCGTGGCGACAAGCGACAAGCAACGTTTCGCTGTCGACGACGCCGGGCTGCACATCCGTGCCAATCAGGGCCATTCCGTGCGGGTGGAGCTCGGTCTGGCGGCGACGCCGCCGCCAGAGGTGCTTTATCACGGCACGATCGGGTCCTTCCTGCCCGCGATCCGTCGGGAGGGGCTCCGCCCGATGGGACGCCACGACGTCCATCTGTCGGCTGATTCGGATACGGCGGGACGGGTCGGCGCCCGCCGGGGCCAACCGGTCATCCTCACCGTCGACTCGGGCGCGATGCACCAGGCCGGCCACCGGTTCCGGCGCAGCGCCAACGGTGTCTGGCTGGCCAGCCACGTACCGCCCGGCTTCCTCGACGTTCTACCCGCGCAGCGGTAGGTGAAATCGGTTGTCAGAATGACCGAAACCACCGCCCCCTCCGGCTCCGCCTGCGCAGCGGTAGGTGAAATCGGTTGTCAGAATGACCGAAACCACCGCCCCCTCAAGCAGCGCCCAGAGCGCGGACGTGCTCGACGGCGGAGACGACATGGCCGACCGCGGCCTGCACCTCCTCGGCGGTGGAGGGGCGACCGAGACTGAAACGCAGGCTCTGGGACGCGGCAGTGGTACCCAGGCCCATTGCCGTCAGCACATGGGACGGTTCGGTACTCGACCCCTGGCAGGCACTGCCCGCCGATACTGCCACCTGCGGCATGGCTGTCATGACCGCGTCGGCGTCAGCGTCGACGAACCGCAGGTTCAGGGTGTTCGGCAACCGGGTGACGGTCGGGCCGTTGAGCGCGACGCCGTCGAGTTTCTCGGTAAGCAGATGGTGCAGCAGCGCGGTCAGGCGGCGCAGGCGATCGGCATCGGCAGCCAGTTCCGCCGCGGCGATCGTCGCGGCCTGGCCGAATCCGACGATGCCGGCGCTGTTGATCGTGCCACTGCGCAGGCCGCGTTCCTGACCCCCGCCGACGATCAGCGGCGTCAGGCGGGCCTGCAGGCGCCGGCTGGCCAGAAGCGCGCCGACCCCCTTGGGGCCGTAGATCTTGTGTGCGCTCAGCACCGCGAGGTCGATCTCGCCGGCGTCCAGCGCCACCGGGATCTTGCCTGCGGCCTGCGTGACGTCGCAGAGGAACAGGGCGCCGGCGCCGTGCGCGAGCTGGGCGGCCCGCCCGACGTCCGCGATCGCGCCGGTCTCGCTGTTGGCCGCCATGACGGCGACCAGCACGACATCCGATGACAGCGATGCGGCGAGGTGGTCGAGATCCGGGGTGCCGTCGGGCAGCACCCGGACCAACCCGACCGTGCCCCCGTGGATGCTCACGGCCTGCGCAGCCGCGGCCAGGACGGCCTTGTGCTCGGTGGCCGCCACCAGGATGCGCCGACGGGGGGACCCGGCGCCGGCCAGGACGCCGCGGATCGCGAGATTGACCGCCTCGGTGGCTCCGCTGGTGAACACGACGTTGCGCCGGTTCGCCCCCACCAGCGCCGCGACCTGCCCCCGAGCCTGCTCGACGAGCCGAGCGACCGCCCGGCCCGCGACGTGACCGCTGGAGGCGTTCGCACACTGCTCGGCGAACAGCGGCAGCATCGCGGCCAGCACCCGCGGGTCGACCGGTGTGGTGGCGTTGTGGTCAAAATAGATCATCGTCGTCAGCGTGGATCGTCGTTGCCACACAGGCCGGCCAGACCGGCCAGACCGGCCAGACCGGCCAGACCGGCCCCGATCGGGGTCGGCTCACGGCGGTGCATCTGGTACACCTCCGACCGGTGCGCCCCGCAGTCGACGCAGTCCGGGTCACGGGTCACGGCGAACGAGCGGAAATCCATGTCCCACAGGTCGAAGGCGAGCAGCTTGGCGGTCAACCTCTCGCCGAACCGGGCGACCGTTTTGATCACTTCCATGGCCGCCAGGCACCCCACGGTGCCGGCGACCGCGCCGAGCACCGGGAAGCCGAGCGGGTCCCACTGCGGGTCCCCGTCGGCGAACACGCAGCGCAGGCACGGCCCGCCCGGCACGACCGTGAGCAGTTGGGCCTCGGTGGTGTTCATCGCCGCGAAGACCAGCGGCACACCCAGGTCCAGGCACATCCGGTTGATCCGGAAACGTTCGGGGAAGTTGTGGCGGGCGTCGACCACCACGTCCGAACCGGCGACGAGACCGGGCATATGCGGGTCGAACAGGTCGCGGTCCCACTCCTCGACCGTGACGTCGGGATAGTGGACCCGCAGTGTGTCGGCGGCGCAGGCCACCCGCGGATCACCGACCCGGTCGGGTCGCATAAGCGTCTGTCGGTTGAGGTCGGGTATCTCGAGGGCGCCGGGATGCACGAGGACCAGCCGCCCGACGCCAGCCGCGGCGAGATAGGTGGCTACGGCGCCGCCCACCCCACCCACCCCCGCCACAAGCACCGTCGCCGCGCACAGTCGCTCCTGTCCCGGTCCGCCGAAACCATCCAGTGTCAGTTGACGTGCAAAGCGCTGCATGTCCCCACCCATATTCCCGGCCGCCGTTCCCGGCCGCGCTATCGGCTCACGGCCGCGGGCACGACCCGGCTGATGTCGGGAACGGCCTCCCGCAGCTGTTGCTCGACCGTCCGCACCAGCGCGATCATCTCGGCCTCGCGCTCGAGGCCCGCACCGGTCAGCCGGACCGAGACCACACCGTCGGCGACCCCGACGACGGACGCGTCCCGTCCGACGAGCTGCAGATGCGGTCGGATGTACTGGATTGCCACGTTCGCCTTCTGCAACAGCGACGTCTCCACCCCGTCAGGCTGGACCGGGGGTACGAACGAAGGGCCACACAGGCAACTGCTGCGCGTGTTCGGATTGTAGAAGGTGAAGCCGGACGACATCAACGACTCAGTGTAGTCGATACGCATGCCGTCGAACTGATCCGTCGCGTCGGCGGGGACGAACACCTCGAAATCCCCGACGCGGGTGACGACATCACCGTCCGCCGGTGCCGGCACGACCGTGAGCCGATAACGGTGACCGGCGCAGTTGCCGGACGTGTCGACACAGATCCGCAGACCCGATGCGCATGCCGTCCCCGCGCGGTCGAGCAGCGCGCGCACCTTGTCCGCCGCCCGGTCGGTGAAACTGATCGCGATACTCACTGGTCCATCTCCCGATACGTCCAGGCGCGGTCAGGGGGCGAGGACGACTCGCTCGACCGCGGGCACCGATTCCTTCAACTGACGTTCGATGACGCCCGCGAGCGTGTCCAACGCGGAGGAACACCCTCCGCAGGCGCCGGTCAGCCGCACCGACACGACTCCACCGGTGACATCGAGCACCGAAACGTCCCCGCCGTCACGCTGCAGGAACGGGCGGATCAGCGCCATCGCATCCTCGACCTGCTGCCACAGTGCATCCTCGTTCCCGTTGCGCTCCGGCGCGGCGAACGACGACCCGCATGAGCAGGGGTCCGACGCGTTGGGGTTGGAGAAGACGAAACCCGACGAGGTCAGCGACTCGACATAGTCGATACGGACACCGTGGACGATCGAGGCCGAGGCCGAGTCCACGAGCACGTCGAACCCGTCCTGGCGAACGATGACATCCCCCTTTTCGGCGGCGGGCGCAAGCGCCAGGCTGTAGGTGTAGCCCGAACATCCACCGGGCTGCGCACCGACCCGCAGGCCGTAGCCGGCGGTCGCATCGTCGCGGGCGAGCAGGGCACGCACCTGGTCGCCCGCGCGCTCGGTGAGAACAACCTGCAACTTACTGATCATGATCATACCTCCGCTGCGAGGCGGCTGGCGATCATCGACCGCGCCGCCACCGGCTCTTGGCCCGGCTCGGGCGACCCGCCCGGCCCGGTCAGGGATTGCGACGGCGTCGCAGCAGCCAGCCGCGCGCCCTGGGCTGCAACGGCGGAGTCGATGAGGTCGTAACACTCGACGGCGTCGATCCCGGCAGCGATCAGTGCCTCCCGCGGCCCATTGCCGATCTTGCTGCACAGCACGGCAGCACAGTCCGACAGCAGCCGCACGGTCTTGTCGAGCACCGACTCGTCCGCATCACACTCAGACGGGCCCTCGCAGTAACGCGCGACGCTGCGGGTGCCGACCAGGCGGGCCCAGTTCTCACCCGCCTCGTAGACCCAGAACTCCTCGGCGTGGCCGAAGTGCTGGTTGACCACGCCGCCGCCCTTGGTGGCGACAGCGATCAGGACGGTCCGTGCCGGCTTGGCGATGCCGTCCGCGGAGATCCGCAGCTCCTCGCGGGTGGCCCGGACGTCAGTGCGCCAACGCTCGATCGCGGCGTGTGCCTGCTGGCGCCCGGCAAGGTCGTAGGTGACCTCGCCGTTGAGGTAGGTCTCCGGGCCGAACTCCTCGCTGCGGTCCTCACCCAGCAGCCCGACCGCGTCGGCCCGGCACTGGCGGCAGTGGCGCATCATGTTCATCTCGGCGCCGTCGTCGCCCGCGCAGCGGTCCTGCAGAGCCTGGAGCTCCGTCGGGGTGGGGCCGCGCTGCCCGGTCAGGCCGTAGTGGGTGCCGTGCTCGGGTGCGGACACCAGCGGCATCACGTTGTGCAGGAACGCACCCATGCCCCGGACGGTGCGGGAGACCTCGACCAGGTGGTCGTCGTTGACACCGGGGATCATCACCGAGTTGACCTTGCAGAGGATCTTGCGTTCGGTCAGTGCGGCGAGCCCCGCCAGCTGCCGGTCCGAAAGGATCTTCGATGCCTCCCGGCCGGTGTGCCGCTTGCCCCGGTACAGCACCCACGGGTAGATCCGCGCCCCGATCTCAGGGTCGGTCATGTTGATGGTGATCGTCACGTGGTCGATGCCGAGCTGTTCGATGCGATCGACGTGATCGACGAGGGTGAGCCCGTTGGTGGACACGCAGAGTTTGATGTCCGGGCAGTCCCGGGCCACCATTTCCATCGTGCGCAAGGTACGGCCGGCGTTCGCCAGCGGTTCACCGGGCCCGGCCACGCCGAGCACGCTCATCTGCTTGATCTCGCTGGCAACCCGCTTGACCTTGGCGAGCGCCTCCTCCGGCGACAGCAGCCGGCTGGTGACACCGGGCCGGCTCTCGTTGGAGCAGTCGTACTTGCGGTTGCAGTAGTTGCACTGGATGTTGCAGCCGGGCGCGACCGGGACGTGCATCCGGGCGTAGTACTGGTGCGCCTCCTGGCTGTAACAGGGATGGTTCGCGATCTTCTCGGCGATCTCCGGGTCGAGTCCGGTGGCGCTGCTCCCGCAACCCTTGGTCGACGCGCACCCGCCGGCGGGAGCCACCGCCTCGCCGGCAGCCTGCTGCGTGGCCCGCGCAGAGGACAGCACCGGCAGCGGAATGGAACCCTCGGTCATGCTGGTTCACCTCCTTCGTGACACGCCTCGTGACGGGTCTCATGACGGGTCTCATGACCTGCGGCGACCGTCGCCGGGCTGAGCTCTTTCTCCAGGCAGCCCACGACCCGGCCGTTGGTGAACGCGACCGCGTAGACGATGTGCTCCTGCAGGTAGAGCCCGACGCCGCGAACGTGACCGACTGATCCGGCGTCGACCAGCACGTCGCCGACAGCGACGCCGGGCTCGGGGTAGGTCCCGTCGTTACGCAACGCCTTGACGGCGCTCACCTCGTCACCGATGTCGAACGCGGCTCTCATCGCACACTCTCCGGGGACTCGACAGCTGACTCGACAGCTGACTCGACGGTGACGGCAGCCAGGGCGACGAACGCCTGGGGGGCACGGTCGGCCAGGACCTTGAACAGACGGTGGTCCAGCGCCCCGGCGGTGGTGAACACCTCATGGGCGTCCACGAGCGCCGTTCGATAGGCGGCGATGCGGGCGGCCGGCAGGGCCGGGTCGGCGTCGATCCGGGCCACCGCCGCGGCGAAGTGCCGCAGGATGTGCAGCCGGTTGACGGCAACCACCCGCGGGTCGTAAGGAACGTCGAGGGTTTCGAAGTACTCCTCGGCGGTCTCGGCACGGCGGAAGTCCGCCAACCGGTCGGTGTCCGGCGCCACGGGCGGCACCGGCGGGCGGGCGCTCACCGGGCATCCACCTTTGCCAGTTCGTGTTCCAGTCGGTTGATCTCGACATAGGTGTTGTACGTGGCGGTGGCCGTCTCCAGGATCTGTTCCCAGCCGATCGGCAGGTCCTCGGCCAGGTCGTGCAGATCGAGTTTCAAGCGGGTGGCGAGGCTGTTGAGTTTCTTCAGCTTCGTCTGCAGATGGGGGATCTCGTCAGGAGTCGTCACGGGCCACCTCCGGGTGGGCGCCGGCCAGGGCGGCGCCGGCGCGTACCAGCGCCTCGCCACGCTCGGCCAGATGATCAATGGAGTCGAAGCCGAACCGATGGGCGTCACGCAGGACGTCGGAGATGACCACGAGGCGGCCGACGAACACGATGATCCGACCGAAGCCCTCGTGGCTGAGGTCCAGCACGTAGCCGGTGACCTGACCGGTCACCTTCTCGATACCAGCCGCGACCGCCTGGTAGTAGGTACGCAGTCGCCCCTCGGTCGCCGGATCGATGTCGCAGGTGATTGCGAGCTCGCGCCGCCGCGCCGCGGTGAGCACGAACGGGCCGAGCAACTTCTCGACACCGAGCCGGTCGAACTGTCCGTAGGTGTCGCCGGCCCGCAGCTGGTCGACCAGGTCACGCAGGAAGCCGCTGCCGGCGATCACGCTCGGCGCACCTCCAGCGCCGGTGGGGCCGCTCATCGGGGGGTCCAGTTGGGCGCCAGACCCGGTGAGTGCTGGCGCATCACCTTGCGCAGCCACGGCGGCGGATTCCCGGCAAGGACACCTTGCAACCGCTCGATCAGATCGATCACCCGGGTGTCCGACTCGGTCTTCACCGGATGGACCTTGGCCTTCACCACCCGGGCTGCAGCGGACCCGCCGATCGCGCAGACGTGCAGGATCGAGCAGTCGGCCACCGCCGCCAGCCGACTTTCGATCTTGCTGTCCTCGTCGTCATCGGCGGGGGGCAGCGTACGCGTCTCCACCCGCTCGGCCGCGGTCGCCGAGACCTCGTACACGTCGAACCGACGACACACACCGAAATGCTGGTCGACGGCGCTGCCGTCACTCGTGGCGAATGCGACTTTCAGCACGTCAACTCCTCATATCCTCATAACGCCTGCTGGACCGGGTCGCAGAAGGTTCACGCCCCGGCTCGGGACGCCGGCCGGAGCGATGATCAAGAAGGCAGTTGGCCGTGTCGACGAGCAACTGGAGACTGCCGCGGTAACCCGCGGTGGCCCGCAGCTGCGCGCCGAGACGGTCGTACACGGGGAAACCCAGGGCCAGGTGTGCCGCGCCGATCCGGTCGGCCACCTCGCGTCCGTGACTGGATGCCACGACAAGCTCGGCACCGGCGGCGGCGGCCCGCTCGGCGAGATCGAGGAAGTCACCGACGACCACCTCGTCCCATGGCGCCCGGCCGAGCACCGGGGCGTCGGTCGGGGACACCGCCGCGACGATCTCAGCGCCGGCGTCGTAGAGGAGCGAGCCCACCGCGACGAGCTGCTCGGGCTCACCGGCCAGCGCGATCCGCGCGCCACCGAGCACGAAATGGCTGTCGAGCAGGCCGTCGGCGAGCCGACGCCGCCACCGGCGGACCGGCTCGGGCGCGGGCACGCCGCTGTGATCCATCAGGATGCGCACCAGCCGGTCGACCATCTCCAACCCGCTGAGATGATCGTGCACGGTCAGGGCTGCACGGCCGCCGGCGCGGGCGGCCAGCGCCGCACCCGCGCCGGCGGCGGTCGCGCCGATCACCGTCACCGCGCCCGAGGCGGTGAGCCCGAACAGGTCCGACCTGCTCGTCCCACCCGTGGTCAGCGGCGACCAGGCCTCGTCGAGATGGCCGTCCAGGGAGCCGGACAGGTCCGGGACGAGCACGGGGTCGAGCCCGAACGCCCGCACCAGCCCGGCGATCTCGTCGAGGTCGACGGCGGACAACGACGGGCCGACCAGCACCGCCACCTGCCGATGCCTGGTCGGTGCCGTTCCGGCGCCGGGGACGGCACCGACCAGGGCCTCCAGCGCGGCCGACCAGCCATCGGACAGCCCGCCGCGGAAGTCCGGCGTGGACACCGGGACGACCAGGGGGTGCCCGGCGGCCGGCCCGGCTGGCACCGCCGGCCCGTACGGCGAGGTCCGCAGGACACCGAGCAGGTCCTCGCCGTTGACCTCGGTCATGCCGGTGGTCAGGACCCCGATCACATCCGGGTGGTTACGCTCACTGATCGTGTCCAACGCGGCGATGACCGAGTCGGACGCACCGAGCACGGCGCTGACCTCGGTGACCGCCGTGGTCTGCAGCGGAATCGGCTCGCGGAAGTGCCGGGTCAGCAGGGCCTTGGCAAAGGCCGTGCAGCCCTGGGCGCCGTGCAGCAGCGGTATCGAGCGGGCCAGGCCCAAAAAGACCAGGGCGCCGCCGAGGGGCTGGCTGTGCTTGAGCGGATCGAACGCCGCGCCGGTGGCGCCGGGCACCACGCGTGCCATCAGGAGGCCCCGTTCTCGGTGTTCTCGGCGTTCTCGGTGTTCTCGGTGTTCTCAGGGGCGGCGGGCCGGTCCCACGGGGCCGGCGCGCGAACCTGCTCCCAGATCGGGCTGGACAGCGCCAGGTCGAGACGGCGAGCCAGCTCGACCATTCCGGCGTAGCCGGCGAAGGCGTGCTGGCGTTCCTGGTTGACGTCGAGGAACGGCAGCCTGCCCTTGAGCGCGGTGTACTGGTTACGCCCACCCGCGATGAGGATGTCGGCCTGGGTCTCGCGGACGATGCGCAGCAGCTCGGTCGGGTTCCCGTCTTTGATCACATGACCGTCCGGGCCGAGCAACGCTGTGATCTTGTCGACATCGTCGTCGGTGCTCTTCGTCGCTCCGGAGGCAACGACCTCCACCCCGAGGTCCTGCAGTGCCGAGACGAGTGACCAGCTCTTGACGCCGCCGGTGTAGAGCACTGCGCGGGCCCCGGCCAGGCGCTCCCGGTAGGGGGCGAGTGCCGCCGCGACGCCGGCCTCCTGCGCGGCGATGAGCTCGTTGGCGCGCCAGACGAGCTCGTCATCACCGAGGAGGCCGGCGAACCCACGCAGCGTGTCAGCCATCGCCCGCAGGCCGTAGAAGCTGCCTTCGAACCACGGGATGCCGTAGCGGTCTTCCAGCCCGCGGGCCAGCGACAGCAGTGCGCGCGAGCAGACGACCATCGTCGCCCGGGCCCGATGAGCGGCGGCGACCTCGGCGTAGCGGGCATCCCCGCTGATGCTCGCCAGCACCCGGATACCGAGTGTGGCCAGCACCGGGGTGACATCCCACAACTCGCCGGCGATGTTGTACTCGCCGATCAGGTTGACATCGTAGGGGGTGGTGAACGCCGGTTCGACCGTGCCGATCACGTGTTCCAGCAGGGCCGCACCGGCGAGGCGGTTGCCGAAGTTCTTGCTGCCGGCGAAGCCGGGCGCGTGCACCGGGACGACGGGTACCCCGGTCACGGTCGCCGCCGCCGCGCACACCGCGTCGATGTCGTCGCCGATCATCGCCGTGACGCAGGTGGAGTACACGAAGACCGCGGCTGGACGGTGGCGTCGGGCGGCCTCGACGACGGTGTCGTAGAGGCGCTGTTCCCCGCCGAACACCACCTCCTGTTCACCGACGTCGGTGGCGAAGCCGCGCCGGTACAGCGTCGGACCGGAAGAGAGGCTGCCCCGACCGTCCCACGAGTTGCCGGCACATCCGATCGGCCCGTGCACCACGTGGGCGACGTCGGCGATGGGCACCAACGTGATCATCGCACCGTCGAACGCGCAGCCGCCGGCGGTACCGCCCGGCTTGGGTTTCGGGCATCCCGCCTTTCGCGTCGCGAGGTCCTTGGTGCGGTTGTGATCGCATGCCGGCTCGTCGAACAGCGGGACTGTCGCGAGCGTGCCGCGGGTCAGGGCAGCCATCTCCACCTCAGCGAATGACGTCGAAGCTGTGGTCTGGGGCGTTGCGGTCGAGCTCGTCGAGCACGGTGTTGACGAACTGGGCGAGCAGGGTGATCCCGCCCTCGTAGCCGACGATCGGGAACCGGTGCAGGTGGTGACGGTCCGGGATGGGGAAGCCGACCCGCACCAGCGGCAGGTTCGCCTCCCGGGACAGGAACTTCAGGTACGAGTTCCCGACCAGCAGGTCGACCGGCTCGGTGAACAGCAGCGACCGCAGGTGCCACTGGTCCTTGCCCGTCCAGACGGTGGCGTGGTGACCATAGGGGCTCGCGGCCAGGACGGCCTCGGCACGCTTCTTGAATGGCTCGTCACCGTTGGTGGACACCACGTGCACCGGCACGACGCCGAGCTCCAGCAGAAAGCCGAGCAGCCCCACGACGAGATCGGGGTCGCCCATGAGCGCCACGCGCTTGCCGTGCAGGTAGGCGTGCGAGTCGGTCATCGCGTCGACCAGCCGGCCGCGCTCGGCGGTGACGGCGGGGGGAACCGTGATCCCGGTGAGGGCGGCTACTTCGGTCACGAAGCGGTCGGTGTTGCCCACGCCGATCGGCAGCGGCACCGTGGCGGTCGCCTGCCCCCACTCGGTGCTCACCAGCTCCGCGGTCTTGCGGGTGGCGCTCTCCTGCAGGAACAGGGTCGCCTTGGCATTGATCGCATCGGCGGCGACCTTCAGCGGCGTGCCACCCGGGTACAGCTCGTAGTCACCGGTGGCCGGCGAGTCCAGTGCGTCGGTGTGGTCGCCGAGCAGGACGTGCTTGACGCCCAGCAGGGTGAGCAACCGCTTGATCTCACGCAGGTTGCCGGTGTAGGTCTCGAAGCCCGGCACCACGTTCAGCGTGCCGTTGGACTTCTTCGCCTTCTTTCCCTTGTTCAGATAGGAAAGAATGCCCTTCATCATGTTGTCGTAGCCGGTAAGGTGGGAGCCGACAAAGCTCGGGGTGTGCGCGTACGGTACCGGGAAGTCCGCCGGGATGGCGCCCTTCTCCCGGGCCGTACCGATGAAGTTCTGCAGGTCGTCGCCGATGACCTCGGCCATGCAGGTGGTGGAGACCGCGACCATGTCCGGCTTGTAGAGCGTGGTGGCGTTCTCCAGCGCCTCGATGAGGTTGCTGAGGCCGCCGAAGACGGCCGCGTCCTCGGTCATCGAGGATGACACAGCCGGGAACGGCTCCTTGAAGTGCCGGGCGAAGTAGCTGCGGAAGTAGGCCACGCAGCCCTGCGAACCGTGGACGAGCGGGAGCGTGCCGGCGAACCCGATGGCCGCGAGCAGGGCGCCGAGTGGCTGGCATGCCTTGCCCGGGTCGATGGTGAGCGCCTCCCGGGCGAAGTTCTTCTCCCGATATTCCCAGGACCGGGTCCAGTCCGTGATCCGGGCGATCTCGGCGGGGTCTGCGGGCTCCTCGAACTCACGCTTGCGGTCGAACTGCTCCTGGAAGTGCGGGGCCTTGAACAGCTCATTGTGGTCCAGCACACGAAGAGGTACGGGATTGTCTGGCATGCGAACGCCCTCTTATTTGGTCGATGGGAAGAAGAATCGGTCTGCGCTGCGGTCGGTCCTGCAGGCGGTGCTGCGGTGTCTGCTGCGCAGCGAACCGGCCGGCGGCCCGGGAGCCGATCAGAAAACGGCTCCCGGGCCGTCCGGTTCACCAGTCCGGCGCCGTGCTATGCGGCCGTGGACCAGGGCGCCTGGAACAGGGTCCAGGTCGGGCTGTTGATGGCGATGTCCATGTCGCGGGCGAACACGGCGAAGCCGTCCACACCGTGGTAGGGACCGGAGTAGTCCCAGGAGTGCATCTGGCGGAAGGGAAGGCCCATCTTGTGGAAGACGTACTTCTCCTTCACTCCGGCACCCATCAGGTCGGGCTTGAGCCGGCGGGCGAACTCCTCGAGCTCGTAGGCGCTCGGGTCGTCGTAGATCACGACGCCCTCGCCGAGCTCGGGGTTGGTGCGGCTGTAGTCGTCCTTGTGGGCGAACTCGTAGCCGGTACCGATGATCTCCATGCCGAGATCCTCGTAGGCGCCGATGGTGTGCCGCGGGCGCAGGCCACCGACGAGCAGCATCACCCGCTTGCCCTCCAGCCGCGGCCGGTACTCGTTGCGTACCAGGTCGAACAGGGGCTGGTAGCTGGCGATCGCAGCCTCGGTCTTCTCCTTGATCGTGTCGTCGAAGAACGAAGCGATCTTCCGCATCGACTCAATGATCTTGGTCGGGCCGAAGAAGTTGAACTCGGTCCACGGAGTGCCGAAGCGCTCCTCCATCGTGGTGCAGATGTAGTTCATGGACCGGTAGCAGTGGATCAGGTTCAGCTTGGCGAGGTGGCTGGTGGACAGCTCGTTGAGCGTGCCGTCACCAGACCACTGGGCCACCACCCGCAGGCCCATGTCCTCCAGGATGCGGCGCGACGCCCAGGCGTCACCACCGATGTTGTAGTCACCGATCAGGGCGACGTCGTACGCGGTCTGCTTGGTGGTGTCCCGGGTGCCGAGCACGATGTCGCGGATCGCGTCGTTGGCGATGTGGTGGCCCAGCGACTGGCTGACACCGCGGAACCCCTCGCACTTCACCGGGACGACCGGCATGTCCAGTTCCTTCGACGCCTCGCGGGCGACCGCGTCGATGTCGTCACCGATCAGACCGATCGGGCACTCGGACTGGATGGAGATGCCCTTGGCCAGCGGGAACAGCTCGGCGATCTCCTTGCAGATCACGGCGAGCTTCTTGTCACCGCCGAACACGATGTCGCGTTCCTGGAAGTCGCTGGTGAACTGGAACGTGACGAAGTTGTCGACGCCGCGGGTACCGTGCGAGTAGTTACGCCGGGACGCCCAGGAGTACTGGCCGCAACCGACCGGCCCGTGGCTGATGTGGACCATGTCCTTGATCGGGCCCCACACCACCCCCTTGGAACCGGCGTAGGCGCAGCCACGGACCGTCATCACACCGGGGCGCGACTTGATGTTGGACTTGACCTCGCACTCCTTCGACCCGGTCGGGTCGTTGGGCTTGACGTGCTTGGCCCGGAACTTCGCGGCCTTCTCCGGGTACCCGGCGAGGACGTCATCGATCATCGCCTGGGTGTCGACGGGCGGGGTCACGGCGGGAGTCACAGCTGGAGTCACAGCTGGAGTCGCGGGAGGAGTCACAGGAGGAGTCACGACAGACCTTTCTGATGAGGAGGTACGCCCGGTCACGCGACCGCGGTGGCCTTCTGGCCGATAACCGACTCGTCCTCCTGCTCCATGATCCCGAAGTCGATCAGAAGCTCCTCGAGTTCGTCCATGGTGATCGGAGTCGGGATGGTCTTCATGTCGTTCTCTTCGATCTTGCGCGCGAGTTCCTTGTACTCATTGGCCTGGTTGGACTCAGGCGCGTACTCCAGAACCGTCATCCGGCGCAGCTCGGCGTGCTGGACGATGTTGTCGCGGGGGACAAAGTGGATCATCTGGGTGTTCAGGCGCCGCGCGAGCTCCATGATGAGCTCGTCCTCGCGGTCGGTCTTACGGCTGTTACAGATCAGCCCACCCAGACGCACGCCACCGGAGTGCGCGTACTTGAGGATGCCTCGGGCGATGTTGTTCGCCGCGTACATCGCCATCATCTCACCGGAGGTCACGATGTAGATCTCCTGGGCCTTGCCCTGGCGGATCGGCATCGCGAAGCCACCGCACACGACGTCACCCAGGACGTCGTAGCAGACGAAGTCGAGGTCCTCGTAGGCGCCGTTCTCCTCGAGGAAGGTGATCGCGGTGATGACACCACGACCCGCGCACCCGACACCCGGCTCCGGGCCACCGGACTCGACGCAGCGGATGTTGAACTCGCCGGCCAGCAGCACGTCCTCGAGCTCGAGGTCCTCGACCGAGCCCCTCTCCGCGGCCAGGGCCAGAACCGAGGTCTGGGCCTTCGAGTGCAGGATCAGACGGGTCGAGTCCGCCTTCGGGTCGCAGCCAACGATCATTATGCGGTTGCCGCGGGTGGCCAGCGCCGCCATCGTGTTCTGCTGAGTGGTGGACTTACCAATACCACCCTTGCCGTAAAAGGCGATCTGCCTCATCGGTGTGTGCTCCTTCACCGCACGCCCGAGCGTGCGTCACTGTGGGAAAGCCGGAGTTGTTCAGGTAGCCGTGCTGGTTCAGGTAGCCGTGCTGGTGCAGGTAGCCGAAACCTGGAACCGCTCGTAGAGATCACGGACCTCGTCCGAGCGCAGCGGTCGCTTGAGCATGCAGACCTGTGATCGCAGACCTTCCAGAACAGGTCCGAGAACGCTTTCGTCTGCATCGATTCCGTGCTTGCGCAGGGCGTACCGCAGTGACGCCCGCCCCGCGTGCTTGCCCACGACCAGGCGGCGGTGCGCACCGACCTCCGCGGGGTCGAAGGGTTCGTAGATGCTGGGCGCTTTGAGCACGCCATCCACGTGGATGCCGGACTCGTGGATGAACGCAGACTCACCGACGATGGCCTTCCCGCACGGCACCGGACGGCGTGCCGCGCGCGAGACCAGGCCGGCCAGCGCCCGGAAGGACGTGGTGTCAAGGTCGACCCTGATTCCCAGCAGGTGGCGAAGCGCCATCGCCACTTCCTCCAGCGGCGCGTTGCCGGCACGTTCGCCGAGCCCCGCGACGGTGGTGCTGACAAACCCGAAGCCGGCCCGAACCGCCGCGAGAGTGTTGGCGGTGGCGAGTCCGAAGTCGTCGTGGGCGTGGATCTCCCAGTTGGCGGGCACCGCGCCCACCAGTCGAGACATCCGGGCACAGGCGCTGAAGGGCTCGAGGACCCCGACGGTGTCGGCCCATCGCAGGCGGTCGACACCATCGCGGACCAGTTCGTCGGCGAGCTCGATGACGAAGCTGTCGTCCGCCCGTGAGGCGTCCTCGAACCCGACCCCGACGGCTTGCCCCCGATCGAGGGCGTCGGCGACGCAGTCGCGGATGCGGCTGCGCGCCCACGCCCGGTCCCGACCGAGCTTGTGGGTCAGATGCAGGTCGGACACGGGAATACTCAGGTGCACCCGACCGACGCCGGAGGCGACCGCCGCGTCGATGTCTGACCGCATGGCGCGACACCAGGCGACGATCTCCGCCCGGAGCCCGGCGCCGGCGATGCGAGCCAGCACCTCGCGCTCGGATGGACCCATGGCCGGCACGCCCGCCTCGATCTGCGCCACCCCCGCCTGGTCGAGCGCGGTGGCGATGAGCAGTTTCTCCTGCGCCGTGAAGGCAACTCCCGGGGCCTGCTCACCGTCACGCAAGGTGGTGTCACAGAACCCGATCACGATGTCGTGCCCCACAGTTGCCCTCCGTCGGTTGAAAAGGAAGGTGGCGAGATGTGCCCGCCTGCGATCGGCTGTCGCGACCCGGTGGCGACTTCCGCGGGCCTCGCCGTTGAAGCGCCGCGATTAGGAATGTCGTCCACTGTTGTTTCGTGCTCTTTAAGCGCCGTATCTTCCCAGTAACGTTTCGGCCGCATCCGCGATTCTGGGACGAATAGCTGAAGGAGCTCGGGCCGGGTGTCCGAAAGACCCTGGGACCAACGGCGCGAACGGCTGGCGCCGAATGGTGCGCCGCCGGCCGGCACCCTGCCCACGGTGCAATACGACATGTTGTCTCCCGCTCATTGTTTTACAACCCCAAGCCATGCCCAAATACGGCCGACCGCCGCCGGCGGGACGAACGTACCCGCATGTGCCGACCAACGACCCGACCCGTTGTTCACACGGCCCGGGAAGCCATGGACGAATGCCCGCACCGCAGAAAACGGTGCGGAGAACGACAACGGTGCGGAGAACGACAAAGGCGTCCCCCGGCCGCGAGCGTTGTGACGACGCCGACGACCGGGGAACGCCAGAAATCAGGAATCACACCATGCCGGTGGATCAGTTGATCGGTGAATCAGTTGATCGTCCAGGTGTTGCCCGCGTGCAGCAGCTCGGACAGCCGCTCGTCGGGCGTCGCGTTCGCGCTGCCCGTCCGGGCCGAGGTGTTCTGCTCCGCCACCATGGCCTCGTAGGTGGGCCGCCTCACCCGACGGAACACCCCGATCGGGGTGTTGCTCAGGTCGGAGTCGGACAACCGGGACAGGGTGAAGGCGTAGGCCGGGCCCTCCACCGTCTCGTCATGGACGATGACCTCACTGCGGGGGACGTGGGCGGTGTCGGCGACCTCAAGCCCGAAACCACGCGGCTCGCGCACCACACACTTCTCCCCCGAGCCACCGAACGTGATCGGCTTGCCGTGCTCAAGGCGGACCAGCACCGAGTCGCGGCTGGCCGGGTCCTTCAGCACGTCGAACGCACCGTCGTTGAAGATGGCGCAGTTCTGGTAGATCTCGATGAACGCGCTGCCTTCGTGTGCGGCGGCCGCACGCAGCACCGACTGCAGGTGCTTGCGGTCGGAGTCGATGGTGCGCGCCACAAATGACGCCTCGGCGCCGAGCGCCAGCGCGATCGGGTTGAACGGGGTGTCGCGGGAGCCGCCCGGCGTCGACTTGGTGACCTTGCCGAATTCCGACGTGGGCGAGCACTGACCTTTGGTCAACCCGTAGATACGGTTGTTGAACAGCAGAATCTTGATGTTGACGTTGCGGCGAAGCGCGTGGATGAGATGGTTGCCGCCGATCGACAGGGCGTCACCGTCACCGGTGACCACCCACACCGACAGGTCCGGCCGGCTGACCGCCAGACCCGTCGCGATCGCCGGCGCCCGACCGTGGATCGAGTGCATGCCGTAGGTGTTGAGGTAGTACGGGAAACGCGACGAACAGCCGATCCCGGAGACGAACGTGACGTTCTCGCGCGGAATACCCAGTTCCGGCATGAACGACTGGATCGCCGACAGGATCGCGAAGTCACCGCAGCCCGGGCACCAGCGGACCTCCTGATCCGACCGGAAGTCCTTGGCGGTGAGCTTGACGGGCACTTCAGGCATTACGCACGACCTCTCCGAGGACCGTCTCCAGCTCGGCCGAGGTGAACGGCTGGCCGTTGACCTTGTTGTAGGAGACGACGTCGACCAGGTAACGCTCACGTACCACGTGGGCGAGCTGGCCGAGGTTCATCTCCGGGATGACGACGCGGTCGTAGCCGGCAAGTACCGCGCCGACGTTCTTCGGCATCGGCGCGATGTGACGCAGGTGTGCCTGGGCGATGGCCACCCCGCCTTCCCGCAGCACGCGGCAGGCCGCGCCGATCGGCCCATAGGTGGAACCCCAGCCGAGCACCAGCACCCGAGCCTCGCCGGATGGGTCCTCGACCTCCAGATCGGGCACCTCGATCGCCTCGACCCGGGCGGCGCGCAGCCGCATCATCACGTCGTGGTCGGCCGGCACATAGGACACCGCGCCGGTGCCGTCGGCCTTCTCCAACCCGCCGACGCGGTGTTCCAGACCCGGTGTGCCCGGCACCGCCCAGGGACGCGCGAGCGTGTGCGGGTCGTGCAGGTACGGCAGGAATGTCCCGTCCGGCCCGTTGGGCTCGGTCGCGAACTCCACCCGCAGGTCGGGCAGGTCGGCCGGGTCCGGCAGCAGCCACGGTTCGGAACCGTTGGCCAGGTATCCGTCGGAGAGCAGGATGACCGGCATCCGGTAGGTCAGCGCGATCCGCGCCGCCTCCAGCGCCGCGTCGAAGCAGTCCGCCGGGGAGCGGGCGGCGATCACCGCGAGCGGTGCCTCACCGTGCCGGCCGAACAGGGCGATGTTCAGGTCGGACTGCTCGGTCTTGGTCGGCAGGCCGGTCGACGGACCGGCCCGCTGCACGTCCACGACCACCAGCGGTAGCTCCAGCATCACCGCGAGGCCGAGGGTCTCGGTCTTGAGCGCCAGCCCCGGGCCGGAGGTCGAGGTGACACCGAGCGCGCCGCCGTAGGAGGCACCGAGCGCCGAACCGACCGCCGCGATCTCGTCCTCGGCCTGGAAGGTCGTCACGCCGTACCGCTTGTATCCCGACAGGTCGTGCAGGATCTCCGATGCCGGGGTGATCGGGTAGGCACCGAGGAAGACCGGCAGGTTGGCGCGCAGACCAGCCGCGACCAGGCCGTAGGCGAGCGCCGAGTTGCCGTTGACGCTGCGGTAGGTGCCGGGTACCAGCTTCGCGGGCTTGACCTCGTAGCGGACGGCGAAGTCCTCGGTGGTCTCACCGTAGTTCCAACCGGCCTGGAACGCGGCCACGTTCGCGGCGGCCAGCTGCGGCTTCTTGGCGAACTTCTGCTTGAGGAACTCGACCGTACCTTCGGTGGGCCGGCTGTACATCCACGACAGCAGCCCGAGAGCGAACATGTTCTTCGCCCGCTCGGCGTCCTTCTTGGAGACGTCGATGTCGGCGAGCGCGGCGACGGTCGCGGTGGTCAGCGGCACCCGGTGCACCGTGTACCCGTCGAGCGAGTCGTTCTCCAGCGGATTGCTCGTGTAACCAACTTTCTCAAGGTTACGCGTGGTGAACTCATCCGTGTTGACAATGATCTCCGCATTCGGCGGCAGATCGGCGAGATTGGCGCGCAGTGCAGCCGGGTTCATCGCCACCAGGACGTCCGGGGAGTCACCGGGGGTGAGGACGTCATGGGCCGCGAAATGCACCTGGAAGCTGGACACGCCGTGCAACGAGCCCGATGGGGCGCGGATCTCGGCGGGGTAGTTGGGCAGGGTCGACAGGTCGTTTCCCAGGATGGCGGTCTCGGAGGCGAAACGGTCGCCGGTGAGCTGCATTCCGTCGCCGGAGTCACCGGCGAACCGGATTGCCACCCGGTCCAGATGCTGAATCTGCTTGGCCACGTGCGTGGACCTCCTCAATGACCGACGGTCGGCGAGGGTGCGTACCCACTGTTCTACAGTGGGTAGAGCGGGCCATGCGGCTCGCCCGTCCTTCTTATACGGAGGCATTGATTCAGCGGTGTTTCGCGGTGTCAAATCGCCATCTCGTAAAGGGGGCGGTGCACGTCACGCTGAATTCGACAACAGCACCGTCACATATATCCTCGGACGTGCGGGAAAAGCTTCGGCAATTGCGCGGACAACACCTTTGACGGGACTTTCGGGAAACAACGACGGAAAGACGTTTCCCGCCGCGGGGGACCACCGTCCCCGTCCTGGCACCGACGAAGGTCGGGCTCCCCCCGGCAACCGGCCCACCCATCGTAAGATCGGCCCACCCAGTGCAGGATCGGCCCACCGCCAGCCCCGGCGTGTGAGGACGCCCGATACCGCGGCCTGGGGTGCGGGTTTACCGGGTGAGGCTTGCGAAGATGTCGTCGAGGAGCGGCTGCCCGGGTGCCCGGCCGTGTTCGACGTACCACTCACGGCCAAGGGCCCACCGGAACACCGGACGGGGAAGCCGAAGGAGCACCGTGAGCAGGCGCAGGCCGGAGTCGGTGCTGGCCTGGCTGGCGTGCGCGGCCAGAGCCGCCCGCTTCGCCCGCGTATGGCGGCGCACGTCGACCCGGTGGGTCAGCGTCTCGCGCGCGGTATAAAGGTCCGCGACGCGCGCCGGATCGAAGCCCGCCGGGACGCGGGGTAACCGCGAGACGATCCGCAGCATCCGTTGCAACGCCCCGCGGTCCAACGTCGCCTCCAGAACGACACCAGTGCCGGCGATCGTGGCGGCACGGACCCCGACGTGGTGCACCTGCACGTGATCGGGATGACCGTATCCACCGGCGAGGTCGTAGATGGTGAGCACGTCGGCCTGCTCCTCGCGCAGGATCTCGGCCAGGCGTGCCGCGGCCTCGTCGATATCCGCCTCGGCAAACGCCGAGTCCGCTCCCGAGGGCGCATCCGTCGTTCCGGAATCGGCGTAGCCCAGCCACTCCACCCGCGTGCATCCGAGTACCCGGGCTGAGCGCTCCAGCTCGGCCCTGCGCTGGTCGGCCAACGGACCGCGGGCGAGCACGTCGCGCGACGCCGGGCCGGCTCCGCCGGTGGTGGCGACCACAAGGACCACCCGATGGCCCTCCGCCGCGGCCCGCGCCAGGGTTCCGCCGGTGAGCAGCGCCTCGTCGTCCGGGTGGGCGTGGAAGGAGACCAGGGTGTAGGGCACCGTCCTATTAGAGCAGCCGGCAAGATGCCGCCCGCCCGCGCTTGCCTGGTCGCGGCTTGTTACGATAACAGGTGTGAGTTCCGCCAACCGTGCCAGGAAGAAGTCCGGTCGCACTCTGGCGAAGAGCCGTAACCGGAGCGCACCGTCGCCGTACGCGCCGGTCCTTGACGACGCCGCCGAGCTTCATCGCGAGGAGTCGATACTCATCGTCGAAGCGTGGGCGTCGCAGCTGCTGGGGCAGATCTGGGTTGCCGGCTGGGCTGACGACGCGGCCGACGGCGCCCACGACCCGAACGACTTCCTGCAGAACGAGGTCGAAGCGTTGATCCGCCATATGGCGGGCCAGCGCACGCCCGCCGGGTTGGCGGTTCTGCGCGCGCTGGCGCTGGTGGGTGAGGATTGGACGCGCGAGCTGGCCACCGAGGCCGGCCGAAAGCTCGCCGGCCGCGGCGTCCCGGAACCCGCGTGGGTCGCACATACCGACGTCGCCGAACTGACCGACGCCCTGTCGATGACCGACATGTTCGGCGATGTCGAAGTGATCACGCTCGGCTTCCGGCGAGCCGACACCGAGCACGCTTTCGTGGTCTTCGTCGACCACGCCTCTCTCGCGGGCATCTTTAAGATCATGATTGGCGAATTGGCGGACGACGGCATCACCGGACTGGTCGAGATGTTCGGCACGCAAGGATCACTTGCCGAGCCGATCCCGCTGCCTGCCGCGCAGGCCAGGGCCCGGCTCGATGAGGCCCTCGACAGGATGCTCGATCACGGGCCGCCGGAGGTGGAATACGAGCGGGACGCACCGGCGGCGGAGAAGACCGGCAGCGACGATGACGGTGACGCGGACAGCGATGACGAGGGCGACCCGGCTGGTGGCTGGGCACTGCTGCGGGCACGGCTCGACCTGCTGCCCGACGATCAACTCGCCGACGCCGACGATGGTGATGGTGATGGTGCCGGTGGCGGGCTCGACATCGAGCTGATCGATGACGAGGCCGACCGAGAGGAAGCCGAGCGGGTCGCCGCGGCATTCCTGGCATCCGACCACGCCGAGGCGCTGCCCGATCGCGAGGCGGCCCGGATCTGGGCGCGGATGGCGGCCGACTGGGCTCTCGACCTGGGACGACCGGCGCAACGCTACGGCCCGCTGTCGCTGGGGTACTTTCTCATCACCGAAGTGAGCCAACACATCGCGCTCGGGGCCGACGACCTCGCACTGCTGCCAGCCGTCATCCGGGCCTGGGCGCACTTCACCACCGACGCTCGCGAGCTGGGCTCCGCCGCGCACGAGCAGTGGGACGAGCAGCTGCCGGACATACTGGACGAGTTCGTGGCCTCCTACCGGGAACCCGACGCGGCCGACCACCGCGCCACCTGCGCCGATGTCATCGACTTCCGTCTGTACGAAACCGAGACCAGTTCCGAAGCCGTGTTCGACAGACTGTACGCGTCGGCCCCCGCCTTTGTGCGCAGGCAACTCGACGACGCCGAGCTGGCCGTGCATCCGCCCACGATCCCCGCCGCCGCGGTGGAATCGGCGGGAACCGTCCATCAGATCAAAGTCCTGCTACGCGGGTCGAAACCGCCGATCTGGCGTCGGCTTGAGATTTCCTCGACGAGCACGCTGGCGGATCTGCACAACGTGATCCAGGCCGCGTTCGACTGGGACGACGACCACCTGTGGATGTTCACGACCGCGTACGGAAAGTTCGGCTGCTCCCCCGACCTGGGCGATCGGGATCCGGATGAGGCGACCATCGCCCAGATCGCCGGGGAAGGCGTCACATTCCGCTACCTCTTCGACTTCGGCGACGATCTGGACCACGACGTCATTGTTGAAAAGGTCGTTCCCGTCACGGCGGGCGCCGCCTATCCGCAGTGCATCGGCGGACGCCAGCCCGATCCCGTCCAGTACTACTTCGACGAGGACGGCGAAGGCCGTGCCGACGCGCTCTTCGACAAGGACGTCATCAACGCCCGCCTCGCGAGACTACGCAGCTAGCCGCCGGCCGACGGCCAAAAAACCGGGCGGTAGGTCGTTGTGGTCACGGGAACGGCAGTTTCCACCTACGGCCGACGGCCAAAAAACCGGGCGGTAGGTCATTGCGGTCACGGGAACGGCAGTTTCCACCTACGGCCGACGGCCACAACATCGCCCAAGCCCTCAGCGTCGTTCCCGGCGCATCCGCCGGACGATCACGGTGAGGTCGACCACCGCCGTCAACGCGATCACGCCGAGCAGGACGGCCGGGACCGGCTGGTCGGAAACGGCGTAGTACACACAGGCACCCGCGCAGAACAGCAGCCCGAACAGGGCGAGAGTCAGGCGTAGACCCAACGCGCTGCGGGCGGGCGGGAATCCACCCGGGCCACCGTCCACTGCACCATCGCCCCTTTGCTCCCGCCGCCCTGGGCCGGGGTCAGATGAGTTCGCGGTCGCCGAGATAGGGCCGCAGCACCTTGGGGACGCGGACCCGATGGTCGGCGGTCTGGAAGTTCTCCAGAATGGCCGCCAGCAGTCGGGGCGTCGCCACCGCCGTGTTGTTCAGCGTATGGGCGAACCGGACCCGTCCGTCGGCGTCCTTGTAGCGGATGTTCGCCCGCCGGGCCTGCCAGTCGTGCAGGGTCGAGCAGCTGTGGGTCTCCCGGAAGCGCGCCAGCGACGGGAACCACGTGTTGATGTCGTTCATCCGGAACTTACCGAGGCCCATGTCGCCGGTGGCACATTCCACCACCTCGTAGGCCAGACCCAGGGACTGCAGGACGTGCTCGGCGGTGTCGAGCAGTTCGGCGTGCCAGCGGGCGGACTCCGCCTCGTCAGCCGCGCAGATCACGAACTGCTCGACCTTCTCGAACTGGTGGACGCGCAGCAGCCCACGGACGTCGCGTCCGGCGCTGCCGACCTCCCGGCGAAAGCACGGCGAGATCCCGGCGTAGCGCAACGGCAGGTCACGCAGGGACAGCATCTCGCCCGCGTGCAGGCCAACCAGCGCGACCTCGGCGGTGCCGGCGAGATAGAGATCGTCCCCGGGTAGCTGGTAGATCTCCTCACCGTGGCCCGGCAGGAAGCCGGTACCGACCAGCGCCTCGCGCTTGACCAGCGACGGCACCGACAGCAGCCGGAAGTCCCTGCCCGCCAGCAGGTCCAACGCGTAGGAGTGCACGGCCCGCTCCAACAGCACGAGGTCACCGGCGAGCGCGTACGCCCGCTCCCCCGAGGCGCCACGGGCCCGTTCGAACTCCGCCCAGCCACGCTTCTCGGCCAGCTCGACATGGTCGACCGGGGTGAAGTCGAACACCGGGCGCTCGCCCCAGACCCGGATGACGGTGTTCGCCGCCTCATCCGGCCCGACCGGTGCCCCGCTCCACGGAATGTTCGGTGTCGCCAGCAGCAGGTCGCCCAAGCGGGCGCCGGCGTCCTCCAGCTCCGCACGGGTCCGGCGCAGTTGCTCGTCCAGGGCGCCGGAGCGTTCCCGCAGCCGCTCGCGCTCGGCCGCGTCCGCGGCCTTGAAGCCACCGGCGAGCTCCCGGCGCTCACGCTGGGCGGTGTCCAGCGCGTGCTGCAGGGCCCGTACGGACTGGTCGAGGCCCAAGATGGCGTCGACGTCGAGGTCCACCCCTTTGACGCGGGCGGCCTCCCGCACGGCGTCGGGATTCTCCCGGATGAACCGTCTGTCCAGCATCTGGCCTCGTCGCCCTCCAGCGGGATCCCTGCACGTCGCTGAAAAGCCTACCGCCCGCCTGGCCGACGCCCGACGATCACCGTCGAGTCGGGGTGATCGGTTCGGGGAGGTCGGTGGAACCACGCAGGTAACGGTCCACCGCCGCGGCGGCGGCCCGACCCTCCGCGATCGCCCACACGACCAGGGACTGACCCCGGCCGATGTCCCCGGCGACGAACACCTTCGCGACGGAACTCGCCCAGCCGGCGTCCCGGGCGACGTTGCCACGGGCGTCGAGCGCGACACCGAGCTGATCGAGCAGGCCGGGCCGTTCCGGCCCGACGAAACCCATCGCCAGCAGCACGAGCTCGCACGGCAGCTCGACGTCGGTACCCGGCACCTGCTCCAAGCGGCCGTCGACCATGGCGACCTCGTGCATGCGCAACGCGCGAACCCGACCTGCGTCATCACCGAGAAAGCACTCGGTGGAGACGGCGAAGACCCGGTCGCCACCCTCCTCGTGCGCGCTGGACACCCGGTAGACGACCGGCCAGGTCGGCCACGGGTTCGCCACCGGCCGCAGCTGCGGCGGTCGCGGCATGATCTCCAGCTGGTGCACGGACACCGCCCCCTGGCGGTGCGCGGTACCCAGACAGTCCGCGCCGGTGTCACCGCCACCGATGATGACCACCCGTTTGCCCGCCGCGTTGATCAGCGGTTCGGTGCGGTCGCCCTGCTGGACCCGGTTCGCGGGAACCAGGTACTCCATCGCGAGGTGGACGCCGACCAGCTCCCGGCCGGGCACGGTGAGATCCCGCCCGACCGTCGAGCCACCGGCGAGCACGATCGCGTCATAGGATGCGCGCAGCTCGTCCGCGGTGATGTCCACACCCACGTTGCACGAGGACATGAACACCGTCCCCTCGGCCCGCATCTGCGCGAGCCGACGGTCCAGCACCTGCTTTTCCATCTTGAACTCGGGGATGCCGTAGCGCAGCAACCCACCGATGCGGTCGGCCCGCTCGTACACGACGACGTTGTGGCCGGCCCGGGTGAGCTGCTGAGCCGCGGCGAGCCCCGCCGGGCCCGACCCGACCACGGCGACCCGCTGCTCGGTGCGCGCGGACGGCAGGACCGGCCGGACCGTGCCGTCGGCCCAGGCCCGATCGATGATCGACACCTCGACCTGCTTGATGGCCACCGGATCATCGGAGATTCCCAGCACACACGCGGTCTCGCACGGCGCCGGGCACAGCCGCCCGGTGAACTCCGGGAAGTTGTTGGTGGCGTGCAGCCGCTCGATCGCCTCGCCCCAGTCAGCCCGTCGTACCAGGTCGTTCCACTCCGGGATGATGTTCCCGAGCGGGCAGCCGTTATGGCAGAAGGGGATGCCGCAGTCCATACACCGTGTTGCCTGGTGACGCAGGGATTCGACCGGGAACGGTTCGTAGACCTCGTTCCAGTCGGTGATCCGCACGTCGACGGGCCGGCGCGTCGGCAGCTCCCGGGGATGCTTGAGGAAGCCGATCGGGTCAGCCATGCCACTCCTGTCGAATGATCGTGTCGGGACTGCCGGGGCGTGCTCGGCAACACACCGTAGGACACCGGTCACGCACGGGACGCCGCCATGATCAGATCTTCGGCGGGCAGGCCGTCCTCCTCGGCCCTGCGCATCGCGGCGAGCACCCGCTTGTAGTCCCGGGGCATGATCTTGACAAAGGAGGACTGCTCAGTCTCCCACTCCGCGAGCAGGCCCGCCGCCACTGTCGACCCGGTCTCGCGCCGGTGCCGGGCGACCAGGGCGAGGAGCAGCACCCGGTCGTCGTCGTCCAGCGGGTCCACGTCGACCATCTCGGTGTTGATCCGTCGCAGGATGGGCTTGTACAGGAACGCCACGCCACCGCTCATCCCGGCCGCGAAGTTGCGTCCGGTGGACCCGAGGACGACCACGGTGCCGCCGGTCATGTACTCGCAGCCGTGATCGCCGACGCCTTCGACGACAGCGGTCGCACCGGAGTTGCGGACGCAGAACCGCTCGCCGACGATGCCACGGAAATACGCCTCACCGGCCGTGGCACCGTAGAGCAGCACGTTGCCGGCGACGATGTTCTCCTCGGCCCGCAGCGGCGCCTCCTTGGGCGGGAACACGATGATCCGTCCACCGGACAGGCCCTTGCCGGTGTAGTCGTTGGCGTCGCCCTCGAGCGTGAGGGTCACCCCGCGGGGCACGAACGCGCCGAAACTCTGGCCGGCCGAACCGGTGAACCGCAGCGAGATCGTGTCGTCGGGGAGGCCCTGCGCGCCGTAGCGCCTGGTCACCTCGAAGCCGAGCATGGTGCCGACCGTCCGGTTGACGTTACGGATCGGCATCTCCAGCCACACCGGCCGACCGTCCTCCAACGCCCCCTCGCACAGCTGGATCAGGGAGTTGTCCAGCGCCTTGTCCAGCCCGTGGTCCTGAGCGGTCGTGCAGTGCAGGGAGCCACCGAAGGGCCGTTCCGGGGCATGCAGCAGCGGAGTGAGATCCAGGCCGGCGGCCTTCCAGCGGTCGAGTGCGGCCCGCGCGTCGAGGACCTCCACGTGGCCGACGGCCTCGTGCAGCGTGCGGAACCCCAGCGCCGCGAGGTACTCACGCACCTCCTGCGCGATGAAGGTGAAGAAGGCCTCCACGAACTCGGGTTTGCCGGTGAAACGGGCACGCAGCTCGGGGTTCTGGGTCGCCACCCCCACCGGGCAGGTGTCAAGGTGGCACACCCGCATCATCACGCAGCCGGCGACCACCAACGGGGCGGTCGCGAACCCGAACTCCTCCGCGCCCAGCAGCGCGCCGACGATGACGTCGCGGCCGGTCTTGAGCTGGCCGTCGACCTGGACCACGATCCGGTCGCGCAGGCCGTTGAGCAGCAGGGTCTGCTGGGTCTCGGCCAGGCCCAGCTCCCAGGGGGCACCCGCGTGCTTGAGCGAGGTCAGCGGGGCCGCGCCGGTACCGCCGTCATGCCCGGAGATCAGTACGACATCCGCATGGGCCTTGGACACACCGGCGGCCACCGTACCCACGCCGACCTCGGCCACGAGCTTGACGTGCACCCGCGCCCGCGGGTTGGCGTTCTTCAGGTCGTGGATGAGCTGGGCGAGGTCCTCAATGGAGTAGATGTCGTGGTGCGGCGGCGGCGAGATCAGGCCCACGCCCGCCGTCGAGTGCCGGGTCCGCGCGATCCACGGGTAGACCTTCTGCCCGGGCAGCTGGCCGCCCTCACCGGGCTTGGCGCCCTGCGCCATCTTGATCTGGATGTCGTCGGCGTTGGCAAGGTACTCGCTGGTCACCCCGAAGCGGCCGCTGGCGACCTGCTTGATCGACGATCGACGAAGGTCGCCGTTGGCGTCCGGTGTGAACCGTCTGGCATCCTCGCCGCCCTCGCCGGTGTTCGACTTCGCCCCGATCCGGTTCATCGCGATCGCCAGCGTCTCGTGTGCCTCGGCGCTGATCGAGCCGTAGGACATCGCACCGGTGGCGAACCGCTGGAGGATCTCCGACACCGGCTCGACCTGGTCGATCGGAATCGGCGGGCGCAGGCCCTCGCGCAGCGAGAACATGCCGCGCAGGGTGGCGTTGCGCCGCGACAGCTCGTCGACGGTGGCGGTGTACTGCTTGAACACCTCGTACTGACGGCTGCGCGTGGCGTGCTGGAGCAGGAAGACCGTCTCCGGGTTGAACAGGTGCACCTCACCCTCGCGGCGCCACTGGTACTCACCACCGGTGTCCAGGTTGCGGTGGGCCAGCTCCGAGGCGACCGCCGAGTACGCCTTGTGGTGACGGGCTGCGACCTCGGCCGCGATGACATCGATGTCCACGCCGTCCAGCCGGGACGGCGTCCCGGTGAAGTAGGTGCCCACCAGCTGCTGGGACAGCCCGATCGCCTCGAACACCTGGGCTCCGGTGTAGCTGGCCACGGTGGAGATGCCCATCTTGCTCATCACCTTGAGCACGCCCTTGCCCAGCGCCTTGATGAGGTTGCGCTGGGCCTGGTCGCGGGTGATTCCGTCCAGGTCACCGCCGTCGAGGATGCTGTCGATCGACTCGAACGCCAGGTAGGGGTTGACGGCGGCCGCGCCGTACCCCAGGAGCAGCGCGACATGGTGAACCTCGCGTGCGTCGCCGCACTCCACGATGAGACCGACCTTGGTGCGGGTCTTCTCCCGGATGAGGTGGTGGTGGACGGCCGCGGTGAGCAGCAGGGAGGGAATCGGCGCCTTGTACCGGTCGGAGTCACGGTCGGACAGGACCACGACGCGGGCACCGTCCGCGATCGCCTCGCTGACGCCACGGCAGATCTCGGCCAGCCGCTCGGCGAGCGCCACGCCACCGCCGTCCACGTCATAGAGGCCACGCACGGTCACCGCCGCGAACCCGGGCATGTCCCCGTCGTCGTTGATACCGACGATCTTGGCGAGTTCGGTGTTGCTGATGACCGGGAACGGCAGATGTACCACTCGACACGATGCCGGCGACGGCGCCAGCAGGTTACCTTCGGGACCGAGCGTCCGGCCCAGGCTTGTGACCATCTCCTCCCGGATGGCGTCCAGGGGCGGGTTGGTCACCTGCGCGAACAGCTGGCTGAAGTAGTCGAAGAGCAGCCGCGGACGGCCCGAGAGCACCGCGACCGGCGTGTCGGTGCCCATCGAGCCGATCGGTTCGACACCGGCTCGGGCCATGGGCGCGATGATGACGCGCAGTTCCTCCTCGGTGTAGCCGAAGACCTGCTGGCGGCGGCGGACCGAGGAGTGACCGTAGACGACGTGCTCGCGTTCGGGCAGGTCGTCCAGGGCGATCAACCCGGCGTGCAGCCATTCCCCGTACGGCGCGGCGGCGGCCAGCTCCGACTTGATCTCCTCGTCGTCGACGATCCGGCCCTGCGCGGTGTCGATCAGGAACATCTTCCCCGGCTGGAGCCGGCCCTTCTGCACCACCCTGTGCGCGGGAAGGTCCAGGACACCGACTTCGGAGGCCATGACGACCAGGCCGTCGTCGGTGACCCAGTAACGCGACGGGCGCAACCCGTTACGGTCGAGCACGGCGCCGATGACCGTTCCGTCGGTGAACGCGATGGAGGCCGGGCCGTCCCACGGCTCCATCAGCGCCGCGTGGAACTGGTAGAACGCCCGGCGGGCCGGGTCGATCTCGTCGTGGTTCTCCCAGGCCTCCGGGATCATCATGAGGACGGCGTGCGGGAGGCTGCGGCCACCGAGGTGGAGCAGTTCCAGGACCTCGTCGAAGCTGGCCGAGTCGCTCGCGCCGTCCGCGCAGATGGGGAAGATCCGGTGCAGATCACCGGGGATGAGATCGCTGGCCAGCAGGGCCTCACGGGCCCGCATCCAGTTGCGGTTGCCACGCACGGTGTTGATCTCACCATTGTGAGCGACGTAGCGGTAGGGATGGGCAAGCGGCCAACTCGGAAAGGTGTTGGTCGAGAACCGGCTGTGCACAAGGGCGATCGCGCTGGCGAAACGGGGATCGTCCAGGTCGGGGAAGTACGCCGAGAGCTGATGGGTGGTGAGCATGCCCTTGTAGACGACGGTGCGCGCCGACAGCGACGGGAAGTACACACCGGCTTCGCGCCGCGCCCGCTTACGGACGCAGAACGCCCGCCGCTCGAGATCGAGCAGGTCGGCGGGCTCGGCGGGCTCGGCGGGCTCGGCGGCTTCGGCGGGTTCACCCGGACTGTCGACCCCCGCGGGCAGGCCAAGGAAGATCTGCCGCATCCGCGGCTCGACCTCGACGGCGGCCCGGCCAACGATGTGGCTGACCACCGGAACCTCGCGCCAGCCCAGTACCCGCAGGCCCTCCGCGCGGACGATACGGCTGATCGCCCGAACGGCGTTGTCCCGGTCGCCGGCGACCTGCGGCAAGAAGGCCGTTCCCACCGCATACCGGCCGGGTGGCGGAAGCGGAAAGTCGACGACGTCGCGCAGAAAGGCGTCCGGAACCTGCACCAGGATGCCGGCGCCGTCGCCGGTGTCCGGGTCGCAGCCCGACGCTCCGCGGTGGTCGAGGTTGCGCAGCACGGTAAGGCCCTGTTCGACCAGCTCATGACTGCGTCGGCCACGGACATCCACGACGAAACCGACCCCGCAGGCGTCGTGTTCGAAGGTGGGGTCGTACAAGCCTTGTGCGATCAACATCCGGCGGGTCCTGTCCGTCTTCAGGGGTTCTCCGTGAGGCGGACGACGCTGTCCGGACGCGCCACCGTGACAGGGCAGTCCCGGCCAGGCGCACTAATGAGTGTGCCACGTACGCTCAGGATCCGCCGTGATCGCTCACGGCCCGGACCCGGATGTGGCCAACCGGGCATGAAACTATCCTCACCGGCCGCTCTGCGGTACCTCGCCGGGCACCGGCTGCGGGCCGAAGTCGGTAGCCGCGTCCAGCGAACCGGCGTCCGACGAACCGGCGTCCGACGAAGCCGTGTCCACGCCCTGCGAACCGGCATCCGGGTCCTGCGAACCGGCGTCCGCAGTCAGCGGCCCCTGGGCCGGGCCCACGGTGGCCGGCGGATCGACCGGCCTGCGTAGCACCACCATGGCGGTCACCGCGACGACGAAAACGACGATCGACACCCAGTCGTTGAGCCGCATCCCGAGAAACGTGTGAGCTTCGTCAATGCGCAGGGCCTCGATCCACCCCCGCCCGGCGGTGTACAGCGCGACGTAGAGGACGAAGAGCTTCCCCCGTCCGAGCCTGCGGCGACGATCCACCCACAGCAGCACACCGGCGACGCCGACATCCCACAGCGACTCGTACAGGAACGTCGGGTGGTAGAGCGAGACACCGGCAACGAGCTGATGCCCCGGGTCGATCCGCACCGCCCAGGGCAGATCGGTCGCCCGGCCGTAGAGCTCCTGGTTGAACCAGTTGCCCCAACGCCCGACGGCTTGGGCGAGCACGAGCCCGGGGGCCGCGGCATCCGCGAACAGGCCGAACGGCGTCCCGCGATGGCGGCAGGCCAACCACACGCCGAGCGCGCCACCGGCTACCCCGCCCCAGATCCCCAACCCGCCGTGCCAGATCTTGAGCGCGTCGAGGGGATGGCCGCCGGCGCCGAAGTACGCATCCGGGCTGGTGATGACGTGGTAGATGCGCGCACCGACGATGCCGAACGGAACCGCCCAGGCCGCGGCGTCCGCGGCGAGGCCGGGCGGCTGGCCACGGGCCCGCAGGCGCCGGTCGGTGACGACAATCGCGACCAGGACACCAAGTATGATCATAAAGGCATAGGCCCGCAGCGGAATGGGACCCACATGCAGGACGCCCGTCGACGGGCTGGGAATCGCGGCTAGGACCACGGTCGCCAACGCTATACCCGACATTCCCGTACCCCGGTAGGGCGGCTACCCGGCCGCATCCCGGCCGACACCGGTGGCCAGAGCTGCCGCGAGCCGTCCCACCGCCGCCGCGGCGGTATCGGGATCATCGCCCGCACGGTCGGCGTCCACCAACACCTTCACCAGGGCCGAACCCACGATCACCCCGTCGGCGAAGCCGGCGACCTCCGCCGCCTGGGTGGGCGTGCTCACGCCCACACCCACACAGACCGCAGTGTCGCTGACGGCTCGAACCCGGCTCACCAGCCCGGCCGCCTGCGCACCCACCACCGACCGGGCGCCGGTCACCCCCATGAGCGAGGCAGCGTAGATGAAGCCCCGGCTGACCTGGGCGATCCGCGCGATGCGCGCATCGGAGGAGCTCGGGGCGACCAGGAACACCGGGTCGAGGCCGACCGCCGCGGCAGCGGCCAGCCACGGTTCGGCCTCCTCGGGGGGAAGGTCCGGGGTGATCGTCCCAGCCCCGCCGGCAGCCGCGAGATCCCGGGCGAACGCGGTGACTCCGTACCGCTCGACCGGGTTCCAGTAGCTCATGACCAGGACGGGGGCACCGGCGGCGGCCACCGCCTCCACGGTCGCCAGGACCTCCCGTGTCGTGACACCACGGCTCAGCGCGGCATCGGCCGCGGCCTGGATCACCGGACCGTCCATGGTCGGGTCGGAGTAGGGCAGGCCGACCTCGACGATGTCCACCCCCGCCTCGACCATGGCCCGCATGGCGCTGACACCACCGGCGACCGAGGGGAAACCCGCCGGCAGGTAGCCGACCAGGGCTGCTCGCCCCGCCCCGCGTGCCGTCGCGAACGTGTCACTCAACCGGCTCCGCTCACCGCCGAGACGGCTCCGCTCACCTGACAGACTCTGCACAGCGCGTCCGTTCCGTCAGCTCATGAATGATCGAGAAGGTCGAACCACCGAGCCGCCGTGTCGACATCCTTGTCGCCCCGACCGGAGCAGTTCACCAACACGACCGCGTCGGGACCCAGCTCGCGGGCGAGGGCGAACGCGCCGGCAAACGCGTGCGCACTCTCGATCGCGACCAGGATGCCCTCCAGCCGCGCGACCGTCGCCAGCGCGTCCATGGCGTCATGGTCGTCAACCACCCGGTAGGTCGCCCGGCCGGTCTCGTGCAGCCAGGCGTGTTCGGGACCGATGCCCGGATAGTCGAGCCCGGCCGAGATCGAGTGCGACACCTGGGTCTGCCCGTCGGCATCCTGGAGGAGGTAGGTCCGCATCCCGTGCAGAACGCCGGGTGCCCCGCCCGCGATCGCGGCCGCGTGCCGTCCGGTCGCCACCCCGTCCCCGCCGGCCTCGACACCGACCAGCGCAACGGACGGGTCGGCGATGAACGGGTGGAATATGCCCATCGCGTTGGAGCCGCCACCGACGCAGGCCACCACGGCATCGGGCAGCCGCCCGATGCCGTCGAGGACCTGGCCGCGGGCCTCCACACCGATGACCCGCTGGAAGTCACGCACCAACATCGGGAACGGATGCGGCCCCATGACCGAACCGATGCAGTAGTGCGTCGTGTCCACCGAGGCCACCCAGTCCCGCATGGCCTCGTTGATGGCGTCCTTGAGGGTCTGGCTGCCCGAGGCGACCGCGACGACCTCGGCGCCCAGCAGCCGCATCCGCGCGACGTTAAGCGCCTGACGGCGGGTGTCCTGCTCGCCCATGTAGACCACGCAGTCCAGGTCCAGCAGCGCACAGGCGGTGGCCGTGGCGACGCCGTGCTGGCCGGCACCGGTTTCGGCGATCACCCGGCTCTTGCCCATCCGACGGGCGAGCAGGCACTGGCCGAGCACATTGTTGATCTTGTGCGAGCCGGTGTGCGCCAGATCCTCACGCTTGAGCAGGATGCGGGCACCGCCGACGTACTCAGCCAGGCGGGTCGCGTCGGTGAGGGGGGTGGGCCGGCCGGCATATGTCGCGAGCAGCCGGTCCAGTTCCGCGGTGAACGCCGGATCGGCGCGGGCGGCTGCGTAGGCCGCCGTCAGTTCGTCCAGAGCGGCGAACAACGCCTCCGGCACGAAGCGACCGCCGAAACGGCCGAAGTGACCGGCGTTGTCAGGCACAGGGCCGCCCGGGACGACACCCTCAGGAGCGAACCCGACGGTTCCGGGGGTGGTCATCGTCTGACTGTATCGGTCAGCATCGGTCAGCCGCCTCTTTCGGTCAGCGCCCCACCCGGGTCGCCGGGTGGGCACCCGCGGTGACCAGATCCGCGACCGCCTGACGAGGATCACTCCCCGTCACCGCAGCCTCCCCCACGAGGACCGCGTCCGCTCCCGCCGCCGCGTAGGCGAGCAGGTCGTGCGGGCCGCGCACACCCGATTCGGCGACCTTGATGACCCCCGGTGGCAACAGCGGCGCCAGCCGGGAGAAGGTGTCGCGATCGACGTCGAGCGTCCGCAGGCTGCGTGCGTTGACGCCGATCAGACGCGCGCCCGCATCGACCGCGCGCACGACCTCGTCGCAGTCGTGCACCTCAACCAGGGCGGTCATGCCGAGTGACTCGACCCGATCGAGCAGCCCGACCAGGCGCGGCTGATCGAGCGCCGCCACGATCAGCAGAACGATGTCGGCGCCGTGTGCCCGAGCCTCGAAGACCTGGTACGGCGAAACGATGAAGTCCTTGCGCAACACGGGCACGTCCACCGCCACCCGCACGGCGTCCAGGTCTGCGAGCGACCCACCGAACCGGTGCCGCTCGGTCAGGACGCTCACCGCCGCCGCGCCCGCAGCCTCGAACTGCGCCGCCAGCGCCGCCGGATCCGCAATCGCGGCAAGATCGCCCTTTGACGGTGAGCGACGCTTGACCTCGGCGATCACCGAAACGGCCCGGGTGCGCAGCACAGCGAGCGCGTCCCTGGGATCCGGGACACGCTCCACCCGCCGTTTGAGCGTCGCCAGGGAGACCACAGCCTCGCGTTCTGCAAGATCCGCCCGTACCCCGGCCAGGATGTCGTCAAGGACGCTCATCGGCCGGTACCCAGGGCTGTCGCAGCCATGGCGCCGATGTTAGGCCAGGCATCGGCCAGCGGCATCAGACCCCCGTCGACGACGGCCGACCGCCACCCTCGGCGATTGCCCGTCGGTTGACAGAAGCCGGAAACGCACCGACTTGGGCCAGCTGGAAAGCCCTCCCGCGTCGGGCATGCCCGCTGCATGTGCACGTATCGTGATTGTCCTGTCGTTGTCCTACGCTGCCGATTACTGCCGAGGGTGCGGCAGACCAACTGGGCCGCGCCGGGCCGGTCCGCCGACGAACAGCCGCCGGTCACGTCGGGTCGTCGCCCCGGTCGATGGCCTCCCAGGCGTCGACCGGTCGGGCGGCCGCCGTCTGATAGCGGGGGGACAGCGCCGACCACGTGTGCCCCCGCAATGCCACCAGGGCGCCGCCGAACGCCAGCAGTACTCCTCCGCCGGTGGCAAGCCACGGCGCGGCCGTACTCCGAAGGTCGCGCAGATCAGCGGTGAGGCTCGGGGCGATCTGGCGCACCTGCGAGGCGACGCGCACAGCCGGCAGCGGGTCGGCGGCGATCCGGCCCGCGACGACGGCGACCACGACCCCGGCCAGCAGAACCGGCAGACCGACCAGTGCCCGCCCCCGTCGCCTCGTGGCGGCGATCGCGACAACCCCGGCCAGCCCGACCAGACCCAGCCCGGCCACAGCCGGGGCAAGATCCGAACCGGACAGCCGCACCGCAAGCGGCGCGGCGGTGACCGGTTCCCCGGCCACGGCCCCGTCCGCGACACGCAGATTCACCCAGGTCGCGCTGACGGTGAACAGGACGAGCGCGGCGCCCAGCAGGCAGCAGAGCACCGCCGCAGCCATCTCCCCGCGTCCACGGCGGCCGGTACCCGTACCCCCGTCCGTGGCCGTACCCCCGTCCGTGGCCGTGGCCGTGGCGACGGCCTCCTGCTGATCGGTCATGTCGGGAGGCGCAGCGACTCGGCGATCTCGATTGCCCGCAGCACCGCCGCCGCCTTGGTGCGACTTTCGTTGTTCTCGGTCACGGGCACGGAATCGGCGACGATGCCCGCGCCGGCCTGTACGTAGGCCCGCCCGTCCCGCAGGACAGCGGTCCGGATGGCGATCGCGGTGTCCAGATCGCCGCCGAAGTCCAGATAACCGACCACGCCTCCGTACAGGCCCCGGCGGGTTGGCTCAAGCTCATCGATGATCTCCATCGCACGCACCTTGGGCGCACCGGTGAGGGTGCCCGCGGGGAACGTCGCCGTGAGCACGTCAACAGCCGACCGGTCCTGCGCGACCTCACCGATCACGGTGGAGACGATGTGCATGATCTGCGAGAACCGCTCGACCGCGGCGAACTCGACCACCCGTACCGAGCCCGGCGTACAGACCCGTCCCAGGTCGTTGCGCACCAGGTCGACGAGCATCACGTGCTCGGCCCGCTCCTTGGGATCGGCCAGCAGCTGCGCGGCGAGCTCGGCGTCCTGTTCGGGTGTGGCGCCACGGGGACGGCTGCCGGCGATCGGATGCAGCAACGCGTGCCGGCCCGTCACCTTCACGTGCGCCTCCGGCGACGATCCGACGACATCATGATCATCAAAACGGAGCAGGTACATGTAGGGACTGGGGTTCGAGGCCCTCAGGACCCGGTAGATGTCGAGGGGCGCAGCCGCGGTCGGGCGCTCGAAGCGCTGGGAGACCACGATCTGGAAGCACTCGCCGGCCCGGATCTCCTCGATGGCGGCTTCGACGGCAGCCTCGAAACGTTCCGGAGCGGTACGCGAGGCAAAGCCTGCGAGCGAGAGATCGGCGGGCGCCGTGGTGGTCGCGACCGTCGGCTCGCTCCACTTGCCGAGATCGGCGGTCATCGCCTCGAGGCGATGCACGGCGTCGTCGTAGGCTGCGTCCGGGTCGCCGTCGCCGCCGGTGAACACGTTTGCGATCAGCAGGCAGGAACCGTCGCTGTGATCGAGTACCGCGAGGTCGGCGGTCAGTATCATGCGCAGCTCGGGCATGCCCAGGTCGTCCACGCAACGGGACGGGAGCCGTTCGACCCGCCGGACGATGTCGTAGGACAGGTAACCGACCAGCCCGCCGGTGAGCGGTGGCGCATCCGGCAGCTTCGGAGTGCGCAACGCCACCTGCACCGCGCGAAGGACGTCGAGCGGGTCCCCATCGGTGGGAACACCCGGCGGCGGCTGGCCGTCGGTCCAGACGGCCGATCCGTCTCGTTCGGTGAGGGTCGCCGCGGCCCGGACACCGATGAACGAATACCGCGACCACACCCCGCCGTGCTCGGCGGACTCCAGCAGGAACGTTCCCGGCCCCCCGGCGAGTTTGCGGTAGACCCCGACCGGGGTCTCACCATCGGCGAGCAGGCGGCGTGTCACCGCGACCACCGGGTACTCGGCTGCGAGCGCGTGGAAGTCGGCCCGGCCCGGGCTGACCTCGCCTGTCGTCACGACTCGGCTCCCCTCACAGGTTCCGTGGCAGGTTGCATGGCAGGTTGGGTGGCAGCGGCCGGCAGGCTGCGGTTGTCGAAGCAGGTTCGGCGCCCGGTGTGGCAGGCCGGACCGTGCTGGTCCACCTGGACCAGCACGGTGTCCCCGTCGCAGTCGAGGGAGACCGACCGAACCAGCTGGCGGTGGCCGCTGGTGTCCCCCTTGACCCAGTACTCCCGGCGGCTCCGACTCCAGTACGTGGCACGCCCGGTGGTGAGCGTGCGGTGCAGGGCCTCGTCGTCCATCCAGCCGACCATCAGTACCTCGCCGGTGTCGTACTGCTGCGCGACCGCAGGGAAGAGACCGGCCGGGTCACGCTTGAGCAGACCGGCGATGGCGGGGTCCAGACGGGACGCGGAGGCGGGCACGAGCCCATTGTGCCGTGCGCCGGTCAGGTGAGGTCCCCGTCGAGGTCATGGGCCACGCCCGCCGTCCACGAGGCGTGCAAGCGCCGATACACGCCGGGGACACCGACGAGTTCGGCGTGGGTCCCCTGCGCGACGATTCGGCCGGCGTCGACGACCACCACCAGATCCGCAGTCTCCGCCGTGGACAGTCGGTGGGCGATCGTGACCGATGTCCGCCCCCGGGTCAGCGCGACCAACGCGCGGGCGAGCCGCACCTCTGTCGCCGGGTCGACCGACGATGTCGCCTCGTCAAGGACGAGGAGGTCCGGTGCGGCGACGTGGGCGCGGGCGACGGCGACCAGTTGACGTTCTCCCGCGGACAGCGAGCTCCCGCGCTCGCCGACCCGGGTGTGCACACCGTCCGCCAGCCCCGCAACCCAGTCCGCCAGCCCCAGCGAGGTGAACGCGGCCATGACATCGGCGTCGGAGGCCTCCGGACGCCCGTAACGGACGTTGTCCGCGATGGTCAGATCGAACAGGAAGCCGTCCTGGGGGACCATCACGACCCGCCTGCGCAACGACGCGAACCGCACCTGCTCCACGGGCACGCCGCCGAGCAGCACCTGACCGACGGTCGGATCCATCAGCCGGGTCAGCAGCTTGGCCAGGGTGGTCTTGCCCGATCCGGTCTCGCCGACCACGGCGACCCTCGTCCGGGGCGCGATGTCCAGGTCGACGGCCGCCAGGACGAGCGGTCCCCCCGGATAGGCGAACCCGACACCGTCGAAACGCACTCCGAGCGGGCCTGGCGGAAGATCCAGTCCGCCGTCGGGGCCCGGGTCACGCACGTCCTGCGGCGTGCCCAGAACGTCGAGCACACGACGCATACCGGCGAGGGCGTTCGCTCCCTCGTTCAGCACCTCGGTCAGGGTCTGCAGTGGCACCACGAACAGTGTGACCAGGAACAGGAATGCCACCAACCGGCCGGCGCTGAGATCACCGTCCACCCCGAGCAACACCCCGCCGACCACCACGGCGCAGGTCGCGCAGGCCGCCACCAGCTCGCCCGCCGAGAAGACCGTGGCGACCATCCGCTGCGCGGCGGTCTGCGCCGACCGGTAGTGGTCCACGGAGGTGTCGACCCGCGTCGCCGTGCGCGCCTGAGCACCGTAGGCGCGCACCACCGCCGCGCCGACCACGGACTCCGAGATCGCGCCCAGCATCTGCGCGACCCGTTCCCGAACGGCCAGATACCGCTGCGCGAGAACCGACTGGAACCGCTTGATGACAAGGGCCATCGGCACGAAGCAGATGTAGACAACGATGGTCAGCGGCCAGGAGTAGACCGCCATGAGGACGGTCGCGATCAACATCTGCCCGGAGGACAGCAGCAGGATCATTCCGCCGAACTGCAGGAACTGCGACATCTGGTCGACGTCGCTGGTAACCCGTGAGGTGAGCGCCCCCCGCCGCTGCTCCGACTGGGTCAGTGCGGACAGATCGTGGATGTGCCCGAACGCGCGTATCCGCAGCGTCGCCAGCGCAGACTCCGACGTCCGGTAGAGCCGCACGCTCATCAGGTACGCCGCAAAGGCCGTCACCCCGATCGCCACCGTCGCGCCGCCCGCCGCCCAACGGACCACCGACAGGTTGGGTGTCCCGTGAAGCAGGCCGTGGTCGATGGTCTGCTGGACCGCGATCGGGACCACCACCCGTCCCACGGTGGCGATGACCGCAAGGACGAGGGTCACCGGCAGGCCGGCGGTGAGTTCCGGTACAAGGCGGCGGATCTTGCCGAGGGTCACCCCCAGCGACTCCCCGGAGCGGACCTGAGCACCGCCGTCGGGGCCACCGCCGTCGGCACCGCCGTCGGCACCGCCGTCGGCACCGCCCACCAGCACCGGGCCATCCAGCCTCGGGCCATCCAGCACCGGAGCCGGGTCCTCCTGGCGAGGGGCCGGCACGGTAACGCTCACCGCGCCACTCCGGCGTCCTCGACGACACCGTCGACGACAGCCCCGATGACATCCCCGACGGGGTTCGCGCCGCCGCTCACCGGGTGGTATGCGGTCAACAACGCCGCGTACCCGGGCGAGGTGGCCATGAGTTCATCGTGGCTGCCTCGCCCGGCCACCCGTCCCCGATCCAGGTACACGACCTCGTCTGCCAGCTCGATCGTTGCCCGCCGGTGTGCGACGACAACCACCGTGGACGCGCCCGCCCGCTCCCGCAGACCAGCCAGGATGGCCGCCTCGATCCGCGGATCGACGCCGGATGTCGCGTCGTCGAGAACGAGCAGGCGCGGCTGGCGGACCAGCGCCCGGGCCAGGGCGATCCGTTGGCGCTGCCCGCCGGACAGCGTGGTTCCGCGTTCGCCGACCTGCGTGTCGAGACCGGCGGGCAGTGCCGCGACGAAGCGGTCCGCCTGCGCGCGCGCGAGCGCCTCCCACAGCGCCGCATCGTCCACGGCCAAGCCGAGCGCGACGTTGCCGCGAACCGTGTCGTCGAACAGGAACGCCTGCTGGGACACCAGGGACGCGGCCGAGCTGATCTCACCGTCGGCGAGCTCAGAAAGATCGACACCGTCGATCCGGACCGCCCCGACGTCAGGGTCGTACAGCCTGACCAGCAACCCGGCCAGGGTCGACTTTCCCGACCCGGTCCGCCCGGCGAGCGCCACCACCCGGCCGGGCGCAACATCGAAGCTCACCCCGTCAAGGGCGTGGGCCGCCGGCCCCTCCCCATCCACCGGTCGCGGGTAGGTATAGGTGACGGCGTCCACAGTCAGCCTCGCCGGGCCCTGAGCGCGCAGTGTCTGCGATCCGAAGCGCTGCTCACCGCGGGCGCGCAGGACCGCGCGCACCCGGCCGTAGCCGACAACCGACCGGGGCAGTTCGCCGAACACCCAGCCGATCGCCCGCAGCGGGAAGGCCAGGAGCGTGAACAGGTAGGCGACGCGAATCAGATCTCCGACATCGAGTGCGCCCGCCGAGATCCTGGCCGTGCCGACCAGCAGGACCGCGAGAACGCCGATGTTCGGTAACGCGTCCATCACCGGATCGAACATGCCGCGCACCCGGCCGGCGCTGATCATTGCTTCCTTCAGTTCGTCTGCCTTGCGTGCGAACCGGGTGGTCTCGTCACGTTCCCGCCCCATCGTCTTGATCACCAGGGCGCCGTCGAACGACTCGTGCGCCACCCCGCTCACCTCCGCCCGCAGTTGCTGGGCGCGCGACAGCAGCGGCGAGACCTTCTGCCCGTAGATGACGTTGACGACGCCGAAGAAGGGGAAGATGACGCATCCGACGGCAGCCAGCAGCGGATCGGTCGCGATCAGCACCACCAGGGCCACGACGATCATGACAAGCACGCCCGCCGCGAACGGCAGCGGGAGGATCGGCGCCCACGTCGCCTCCACGTCCGCATTGGCATTGGACAGCAGCAGGCCGGTCGAGTGGCGCTGGTGCCACGACAGCGGCAGGAGCAGATACTGCCGCGTCACCCGGCGACGGTAGAGTGCCTGTAGCCGGAACGTCATCACCCCACCGCCGAGCCGGCGCACGAACATCCCCACCGCCCTGGCAACGCCGACGGCGACCAGCAGCGTCGCTGCCAGCGTGAGGCTGCCCACCGCCACCCGCCCGGTGTCAAAGGAGGGCAGCAGGACCTTGTCCGTGACCTCGCCGAGCACGACCGAGCTCGCCACGGTCATGAGGCCGAACAGCGAACTGCCGGCAACTGCCACGGCGAACGACCGGGGTTCCTCGCGGATGCCCATCCCGATGATGGCCAGACCTCTTCGGATAACATCGGGTGAACCTGCGGAAACCGACTCCGTCGATCCCGCCGGGTCATCGGGCATGGTTCTCCTCTCGTCGCTCACCACGCCGCCGACATCGGCACCGCCCAAACGGATTCGAACCGAAAATACAGCCCGCCGCAACGGGTGTGGCCAGAATCCGACTCCTATCGGACGTCCCGGGACGCGCCACTGCATGATCACGAGACCGGGGGCGATGCCTCCGGGCGCGCGATCTGACGATCGTCGCACGCCCTTTGGCCGTCAGCGCTCCCAGGACCTCGGCCTCCGGGCGCGCGATCTGACGATCGTCGCACGCCCTTTGGCCGTCTAGATATCCAATGGACATCCAACAGCTGACGCGCGCTCAGCGAACAGGTAGGGCGGCGGCCCGCAACGCGTCCTTGACGTGACCGATGCGCAGGTGACCGAAGTGGAAGACGCTCGCGGCAAGCACCGCGTCCGCACCCGCGGCAACAGCCGGGGGGAAGTGGGCGAGCGACCCGGCCCCGCCACTGGCGATCACGGGCACGTCCACAACCGCGCGGACGGCCCCGATCATCTCCAGGTCGTAGCCGTCCCGTGTCCCGTCCGCGTCCATCGAGTTGAGCAGGATCTCCCCGGCACCGAGCTCCACCGCCCGTGCCGCCCAGGCAACCGCGTCGATGCCGGTACCGTGACGCCCGCCGTGGGTCGTCACCTCGAACCGCGGGCCGCCCGGTTCGTGGCCGCGTCGGGCATCCACCGACAGCACGATGCACTGGCTGCCGAACCGCAGCGCGCACTCGCGGATCAGCTCGGGGTGGGCGACCGCGGCGGTGTTGACACCGACCTTGTCCGCTCCCGCCCGCAGAAGCCGGTCGACGTCGTCGGGTGTCCGTATCCCGCCTCCGACGGTCAGGGGGATGAACACCTGCTCGGCGGTGCGCCGGACCACGTCGTAGGTGGTCTCCCGGTTCCCGCTGGACGCGGTGATGTCGAGGAAGGTCAGCTCGTCGGCGCCCTCGGCGTCGTACAGCTTCGCCATCTCCACCGGGTCGCCGGCGTCCCGCAGGTCGGTGAAGTTCACACCCTTGACGACCCGGCCCGCGTCGACATCCAGGCAGGGGATCACCCGGACCGCGACGGTCATCGGATGGACCCGCTCATCGGATGGGCGCGGGCCGGCCCGCCGCGACCGCCAACGCCTCGGGCAGGGTGAACGCCCCGGCGTAGAGGGCCTTGCCGACGATGGCGCCCTCGACGCCCGCCACACCCGCGATCGCGGCCAGGTCGGCCAGGGACGACACCCCGCCACTGGCGATCACGGGCCGTGACGTCGCCGCGGTGACGGCGGCCAGCAGGTCCAGGTTGGGTCCGGTGAGGGTGCCGTCACGATGAACATCGGTCACCACGTACCGGGCGCAGCCGTCGGCATCCAGGCGGGCCAGGACGTCGAACAGTTCGCCACCGTCACGGGTCCACCCACGGGCGGACAGGATCGTGCCGCGGACGTCGAGACCGACGGCAATCTTGTCGGCGACCCGGCCGATCGCGGAACGCACCCAGTCGGGGTTCTCCAACGCGGCCGTGCCGATGTTGACCCGGGCCGCGCCGGTCGCCAGTGCCGCGTCCAACGAATCGTCGTCGCGGATACCGCCGGAGAGCTCCACCGCCACGTCGACCGACCGGACCACCTCGGCGATCAGCCCACGGTTCGAGCCACGGCCGAACGCCGCATCAAGGTCGACAAGGTGGATCCACTCGGCGCCGTCGCGCTGCCAGGCAAGGGCCGCCTCGCGCGGGTCGCCGTAGGACGTCTCGGAACCGGCTTCGCCTCGGACCAGCCGGACGGCCCGGCCGTCTGCGACATCCACGGCGGGCAGGAGGATCAGCGTCACATGGCACACCCTACGGGGTGGCCCACCAGCCGCACCCCGGCCGCTCACGTCCAACCCAGCGGAGGTTCACACGATTGACTATTTTCTTGACCAGCACGATCGTGCGGCCGATCGTTGTCCAACCACCTTCGCCTCGTGGATACCGACACCCTGCTGCACGATCATGCAGCGAACCGGCAAACGCCACGGTGACGACAGGAAGGCAGACCCGAAGATGCACGATCGTGCAGATCGCGTGACTCGCCTTGCAGACGCCGTGCGGCGCCGACGAGTCGATCTCGGTCTACGACAGGAGGAGGTCGCGGACCTCGCTGACTGTTCTGAGCGGTTCGTTCACTCTGTGGAAGCGGGAAAAATCACGATACGGCTCGATAAGCTGCTCGATGTTCTCGACGTCCTGGGGCTCACGCTCGAGGTCGCTCGTGGCCATGGGAATATCGGCGTGTCATCGGACCTGCCATTGCTCACCAAGGCCACGGCGCCCGACCGGCCACAGCCATGAGAACGCCGAGAGCGGAATCGAGACAACTCGACGCATCAACCGATCTCACCGGCATCGACCGGGCCGATGTGTACAAGTCCGACCGGCTCGCCGGACACCTGATTCGCACAGATCATGGGGTCAGGTTCGGCTACACGACCGAATGGGCCAGCGGTCAGGGTGAGCCCGTCGCCACGACCGTTTGAACCCGCCCTGACTCAGCTCGTTTTCGCCTTTCTGACCGGCAACGGCGATGCCCATGCCAAGAATTTCTCTGTCCTGCGCGGGGTAACCGGGGAATGGCAGGCCTCCCCCGCGTACGATCTGCCGAGCTCGTACCTGTACGGTGACAGCACCATGGCGCTGCCGATAGCGGGCCGCCGGGACGCCGACATCTGTGGATCGGACTTCATCGCTCTCGGCGAGAAGGTTGGCGTCCCCGCCCGCGCATCCCGCAAACTCCTGGCAGACCTGTCCGCCCGCGCCGATCTGTGGCTACCCGGCCTGGTGGAACTGCCCTTCGACCTCATGCTACTCCGAAAGCTGCGACGTACCGTCGCCTACCGGCGGGCGAGTTTGCAACGATAGTCCGGGACTTTCACGTTCCGGCGACACCGCCGGAGTTGACACCCCCGGAGTCCGACGCCGAGTAGGCGCGCCCCTTCCACGCGGCGCCGTGGCCACGGCGGTGTGCCCGCGCCGAGTCCAGTGTCATGAGCACGTAGAGGACCGCCACCGCGGGGAGCGTCAGGACGACGGGCAGCGGCTGGCGGTAGTAACGGACCATCGGGAGGTAGGTGATGGTCATCACCACCCAGGCGCTGATCCCGGCCGCAGCGGCAACGGCCGCGGCGCCGCCACCGGCACCGGCGGCGAGACCCGCCAGGCCGGCCACCGCGGCGAGCGGCGGGATGAGGTAAGCGAAGATCAGTCCGACAACGGTGCCGGCGAGCAGCGCCGGGGAATGCCGGAGCTGGGTGTACGCGCTGCGGGCGACCATCTTCCACAGGTCTGCCAGCTGCGGGTAGGGCCGGACGCTGCGCACGCCGTGCGGCCCGCGGTCGGCGAGGCCCAACCAGGTCCGGCCACCGGTCCGCTTGACCGCGCTGGCCAGGGAACAGTCGTCGATGACCGCGCCGGAGATGGCGGCCAGCCCCCCGGCACGTTCCAGCGCGGCCCGGCGCAGGAGTACACAGCCCCCGGCCGCGGCCGACGTCCTCGCGTCGGGCCGGTTGGCCCGGCGGAACGGATAGAGCTGGGCGAAGAAGTAGACGAAGGCCGGGATGATGATCCTCTCCCAGCGGTTCTGAGTGCGTAGCACGGCCATCAGCGACGTGAGGTCGAGACCGCGGCTGGTTGCGTGGCTCACCAGCCGGGTGACCGAATCCGGGCCGTGAGCGATGTCAGCGTCGGTGAACAGCAGCCAGTCCACATCCGGTGGCACGGTGCGCATGCCCTGTTCCAGCGCCCACACCTTGCCGACCCAGCCGGCCGGCCGTGGCTGGCTGGTGATGACCGTCAACGGCACCTGTGCATCGGGATGCCGGCCCAGCGCACGGGCAACGTCACCGGTTCCGTCGTCGCTGGCGTCGTCGACCAGCACGACCCGCAGCGAACCGGGGTAATGCTGGCCGAGCAGCGACGGCAGACTGTGCGGCAACATCTCAGCCTCGTCCCGAGCGGGGACGATCACGGTGACCGCGGGCCAGCCGCCGGGCGGCTCGGCTCCGCCCCGCGCCAAGGCATCATCGGGATCAAGCCGGGTGTCGGTGCACCAGAACATTCCGTGGCCGCCCAGTAGCACCAACCACACCAACAGGGAACAAAACGCACAAGCCGCCAGTGTTATCACGTCCGTCAGCCTCGCAGATCGCGCCGGCTCCAACTGTCAGCAGCGCCGGACTGAGACAACAACAGCCTTCCGTTCACCCGGATGAATCAGAAATTTCCACCTGATGTAACAGATTTGAGAATCGTCCCCGCCGGGCGGCTACGACTGGTTCCAGACGGATTACGATCGACTTGGACGTAGGAGTATTACTGACCGCCGCGGTACTGTCCAGCGGCACAAGGACGTTGGTCTCCGGGAAATAGGCGGCGGCACAGCCGGCCGCGGTCGGATACGCCACCACCCGAAAGTCCGCCGCGCGCCGGAGGACGCCGTCCCCCCACACGCTGACCAGATCGACCTGATCGCCGTCGGCGATGGTCAGGGCGGCGAGATCGTCGGGGTTGACGAACACGACCCGGCGGCCCTGACGGACGCCGCGGTAACGGTCGTCCAGCCCGTAGATCGTGGTGTTGAACTGGTCGTGCGAACGGACCGTCTGCAACAGCAGATGCCCGGGTGGAACCCGCAGCACGTCCAGGGTGTTGACGGTGAGCCGGGCCCGCCCGGTCTCGGTCGGGAAGGTGCGGGAGTCCCGCGGCGGGTGCGCGAGGACGAACCCACCGGGCCGCGCGACCTTCACCTCGAATTCCTCACAGCCGGGGACGACCCGGCCGATATGTCCGCGGACGCGACCGTAGTCGGCGGTGAGCCCCTCCCAGTCGACGGCGACACGGTCGCCCAGCGTCGCCCGGGCCAATCCGCAGACGATCGCCACCTCCGAACGCAGCGCGACCGAGGCGGGCGCGAGATTCCCTCGGGAGGCGTGCACCGCGCTCATCGAGTCCTCGACCGTGACGAACTGCGGCCCGCCGGCCTGCACGTCGATCTCGGTACGGCCGAGCGTGGGCAGGATCAACGCCCGCCGGCCGGTGACGGTATGCGATCGGTTCAGTTTGGTCGACACCTGGACGCTCAGTCGCAGCCGCCGGATCGCGGCCTCGGTGACCTCGGAATCAGGGGTGGCCGCGACGAAGTTCCCGCCGAGTGCGGTGAACACCTTCACCCTGCCGTCGCGCATCGCCCGCACCGTGTCGACCACGTCGAGCCCGTGTTCGCGCGGCGGATCGAAACCGAACTCGGCCGCCAGCCGGTCGAGAAAGAGCGCCGGCGGCTTCTCCCAGATGCCCATGGTCCGGTCGCCCTGGACGTTGCTGTGCCCGCGCACCGGACATACCCCGGCACCGGGACGACCGATGTTGCCGCGCAGCAGCAGGAAGTTGACGACCTCTCGGATCGTGGGCACCGAGTCACGGTGCTGGGTGAGCCCCATCGCCCAACAGACGATGATCCGTTGTGCGGCCAGCACCCGCTGCACGACCTGGTCGATCTCCGTGTCGGCCAGGCCCGTGGCGGCCCGAACATCATCGGCGGACAGCGTCCGCAGCTGCGCGACCAGCTCGGCGAAGCCGTCGGTATGGGTGTCGATGAACGCCCGGTCGAGTACCTGCCCCGGCCGCGCGTCCTCGGCGGCCAGCAGGCGTGCGTTGATCGCCTGGAACAGGGCCAGGTCACCGCCGAGGCGGATCTTCAGGAACTGGTCGGCCAGCACCGTGCCAGACCCGATGACGCCACTGGGATGCTGCGGGTTACGGAACCGCAGCAGACCCGCCTCGGGCAGCGGGTTGATCGCGATGATGCTCGTTCCCGCGCGCTTGGCCGCCTCCAGCGCGGTGAGCATCCGCGGATGGTTCGTGCCCGGATTCTGCCCCACAATGAAGATCAGGTCAGCTTTGGCGAGATCGTCGAGACTTACGCTGCCCTTGCCCACGCCGATCGTTTCGGTCAGCGCGGACCCGGACGACTCGTGGCACATGTTCGAGCAGTCCGGCAGGTTGTTCGTGCCGAAGGCCCGCACGAACAACTGATAGACGAAGGCTGCCTCATTGCTGGCCCGCCCGGACGTGTAGAAGGCCGCCTCGTCCGGGCTGTCGAGCGCCTGCAGTTCCTCGGCGACAATCGCGAACGCATCATCCCAACCCACCGGGACGTAGTGCTCCGCCCCGGCCGCCTTGTACATCGGCTCGGTGAGGCGGCCCTGCTGACCCAGCCAGTAACCGCTGCGGGCGGCAAGTTCACCAATGGGATACTCGGCGAAGAACGCGGGGGTGATCCGACGAAGGGTCGCCTCCTCGGCGACGGCCTTGGCGCCGTTCTCGCAGAACTCGGCCCTTCTGCGCTCGGCCGGGTCGCCTTCGGGCCAGGCACACCCGGGACAGTCGAAACCGTCGACCTGGTTCAGCGCGAGCAGCGAGCGGACTCCGCGGCGGACACCCAGCTGGTCACGGACATGCGCCATCGCGTGCAGCACACCGGGAATACCGGCCGCGGACGATGCGGGGGAACCGACCCTGATCCCGCGCTCGCCGCTGTCCTCCCGTGGAGCATGACGTGGCATCGTTGGAATCCTCTCATCATGAACCGCTGTTCACCAGTGCGTCGGCAATGCGGTGCGCACCGGTGTAGACGTTCATCGAGCCGCCGCGGACGAACCCGACCAGCGTCATCCCGGCCTCCTGGGCCAGGTCCGCCGCGAGCGATGACGGCGCGGACACCGCGACCAGCGCGGGAATCCCGGCCAACAGCGCCTTCTGGGTCAGCTCGAACGACGCGCGGCCGCTGACCACCAGGAACCGTTCGCGCAAGGGCAGCTGCCCTTCACGCGCCGCCCAGCCGACGACCTTGTCGACCGCGTTGTGGCGGCCGACGTCCTCCCGGACCACCAGCAGGTTCCCGTCGGCGTCCGCGATCGCGGCGGCGTGCAAGCCACCGGTGGTGGCAAAGACCTTCTGCGCCAGGCGAAGCCGGTCGGGAAGCGCGAGCACCACATCCGGGCGCAGCACCAGCGGGTCGGCGTCCACCTCGTACCGGCTGCGCAGCCGGACCCCGTCGATGCTGGTCTTCCCGCACAGTCCGCAGGAACTGCTGGTGTAGAAGGCGCGCTCGATGCTGACATCCGGCCTGGGAACGCTCGGGGCGAGGGTGATGTCGACAACGTTGTAGGTCTGGACTTCGTTGTAGGTCTGGACATCCTGGTCCTGACGGTCGGCAGCGCTGCCGACGACGCCGACGACGCCGGCGGCACTGGCGGCACTGGCGCAGTAACGAATAGCCGTGACGTCCGACCCGCTGCCGATGATCCCCTCGCCGACCAGGAAACCCAGAACAAGATCGATATCATGCCCGGGCGTACGCATGGTCACGGTCAGCGCCTTACCGCCGACCCGCAGCTCCAGCGGTTCCTCACCAGCCAGGCAGTCGGGCCGCACCGCGCGCTCGCCGTCGACGGAAATCCGCAGAACCCGTCGGCGTGCTGTCACCCGTCCCACCCCGCCCACACTGCCCTACCCCCGCGGCGTTTTCCAGTGACCGCCACATGGTGACGGTAGGTAGCTTCCGTCGTGATAGCGACCGTTTCCACCTACCGTCATCGGGTGGCGGTCGAACCCGGTAGGCGATTTTCGTCGTGATAGCAGCCTTCTCTACCTACTCCTCCGACCACGAAGGTTCGGACACCGCACGACCCGGATCGCCACCTTCGACTCGAGGTACCGTGAAGATAGTTGAAGGCTCAACAGAACCGAGCCGGCGCCACGTGGCCGGCACCGAAGGCCGCAGGGAGAAGTCATGGGCATCCACCGCCTCAACCACGTCGTCCTCTATGTACGCGACGTCGCACGCACGGCCGCCTTCTACACCGACATCCTCGACTTCCAGACCGTGGTGTCGGTACCGGGCCAGGCCGCGTTCCTGCGCGCGCCGGACTCCACCAACGACCACGACATCGGCATGTTCCAGATCGGCGCAGCCGCCGGCGCCTCACAGGCGGGGCGTTCGACCGTCGGCATGTACCACATCGCGTGGGAAGTCGGCACCCTCACCGAGCTTGAGACGACCGCGCGCCGGCTCACCGAGGCCGGGGCGCTGGTCGGCGCGTCCGACCACGGCACGACCAAGAGCCTGTACGCACACGACCCAGACGGTCTGGAGTTCGAGGTCGTCTGGCTGATCCCCGCGCACCTGCTCGACGACGCCGCGCTCGCGGCCAAAACCAGCATCCGGCCGCTTGACATCGCCAAGGAGAAGGCGCGCTACGGTGCGGACACCCGCGGCGGCCTGGGTGTCTCCATCCCCATCGGGGTCACTGTCTGACCCCGGTCCGACAGCTGCGGGTCCGACAGCTGCGGGCCGGATGCCGACGAGGCATGCAGCTGTCGGGGAACCGACGACCCGTCAGCCCGTGACTGCGCCGGAGCGGATGCCAGCAAGTGGCCGCTCACCCATTCGACGGTCTCCCGGATGAACACCGTGCGGTTGGCAAGGTTCATGATTTCGTGGCCCTCACCCTCGAAGAGCAGGTACCGGCAGTCGACTCCCCGCGCCGTCGCCGCGGCGACGGTCTGCTCGGCCTCGAACACCGGGACGTTGGTGTCGTTTCCACCGTGGACGACCAGCAGAGGCGCGGCCAGGCGATCCATCCGGTGCAGCGGCGAGAGGTCCCGCAACAGGGCGGCGTCGCGCACGGGGTCGCCGTACTTGGTCACCGCGGGACCGGCGATCCACGGTTCGGTGTGGGAGAAGAACGTGGCGAAGTCCACCATCCCGCAGATGTCGACCCCCACGCTGAACAGCTCGGGGTAGGTGACCAGCGCAGCGAGGGTCAGGTAACCCCCGTAGGAGCGCCCGGCGACGCCGACCCGCCCCCCGTCGGCAAGACCCGCGTCAACCAGATACCGCACGCACGAGGCGACGTCGGCGATCCCGTCGAAACGGCGGGCGTGGTCGTCGGCGCCCGCGAACGACCGACCGTAGCCCGCCGAACCTCGCACGTTCGGGGCGAACACGGCGATACCGCGGGTGACCAGAGCCTGGAACAGCGGTGCGAAAGTGGGACGTTCCTGTGCTTCGGGCCCACCGTGGAAGAACAGCAGGGTCGGGCACGGGCCGGGCTCTCCGGGCGGCCGGTACAGCCAACCGGAGAGCATCAGCCCGTCATGTGCGCGCAGCCGGTGCAGCACCGGACGGACCAGCCGGATCCGTGGGCGGGGAGGAACGCGCGGCAACGCCTCGGTGCCCGCCCCACTGCCCAGCTTGCCGTCCGTCCCCGGCTTGCCGTCGAGGTCCGCGGTCAGGTCCAGATCTGCGACGGAAGCGAGCGCCGGTGCCGGGAACGCTGTCGGTGCGTCGGAGACCAGGCACCGATAACCGGGCGAGGGTGACACGAAGTCGGGCGACACGACGTCGGGCGACACGAAGTCATAGGTCCACAGCTCACCTGGGACGGTCGAGCCGACCAGGGCCAGGAGCAGCCCGCGGCCACCATCGCGGACGAGCAGGCTGCCCGCGACGTCGCGCGGCAGCGGTGGGAGCTCCAGTCGGTCGCCCGAACCGAGGTCGACCAGGTCGAGAACCGTCCGCCCGTCCACGTTCCACGCCAGCACCGCGGCGGGCGCTCCCCCGCCGATGCCGGGCGCGACACCAGCCGGCCTGAGGCCCGCAAGCCCCCCCGGAATGCCGGCTGGAAGCAGTGCGAACCGTTCCAGGTCGGCGTCATCGCGGGCTGCCACCACCTCTGTGGCCAGCAGTCTCCCGTCCTCTCCCAGGGTAACCGCGACCAGCGCGGCACGCTCCCGGCCGGCGTCCGAGAGCAGGTAAAGGATCGTCCCGGCCGCGGCCGCGCCCGACGGGCCGAAGCGGCCGAGCCCGACCATGCCGACTCCCGCAAGCAGCGGTTGGACGCGTCCGGTGCCGCAGTCGACGAGGATGAGCCGACGGGCCCCCCGCGGACCATCCCGCAGCAGCAGCCGGTACCCGGCCACGGCGTCGCCGTCGATGTCACAGATGGCCAGCGCCTGGCCTACCGCCAGGTGCTCACGCCGCCCGGTTGCGGGGTCGACGAGCAGGGCGTGGGTCAAACCTGACCGGACCGACTCGCAGATCGCCAGCGCGCCACCATCCGGGGTCCAGCGGCCGAGCCCGGCGGCGCTCGCCGCGCCCGCCTCCGAGCCGGTGGACGAGTGGAGGCTGGCGGCGGGATGCCAACCGCCGGCGAGGCGCCGCAGGCCGCTGCCGTCAGGGCGCACGACCCGAACCTCGGTGTGCTCGCCGCCTCCGGGCGCCACCACGCATGCCATCCACGCGCCATCAGGTGACCAGGCCACCGAGCGGACCTGACCGGCTCCGGTGTCCAGGACCCGCCCGGCGCCGGTGGCGTCACGCACCCACAGCCGCGGGGTGCCGTCACGGTCACTGACATAGGCGATCGCGCCTGCCGGTCCCAGACTCGGGGACGAACAGCTCGCCGCCGCCACCCAGTCATCCACCAGGTCACCGGGGCCAGGGCCAAGGCCAGGACCAGGACTGACCATGCCGACATGCCGTGGCTCGGCCGGGAACTGCTCAAGCATCATGCCACCCCCTGGGTCGCCAGCCACATCTCCAGCAGAGCCGCCTGCCACAACGCGTTCGCGCCGAGAGTGGTCCGGTTGTCGTTCGGCGCGGCCAACATCGCCTCGACCCATTCGGTTCGGAACAGGCCGCGGGCCTTGGCGACCGGATCGGTGAGCGACTCGCGCACCCGGTCCAGGTAGGAGCCGGACAGATGCCGGATCGCCGGGACCGGGAAATAGCCCTTGGGCCGGTCGATGACCGCAGCCGGCATGATCGGGCGGCCGATGGCCTTGAGCACTCCCTTGCCGCCCGACGCGAGCTTCAGCTCGGGCGGACAGGCCGCCGCGAGCTCGACGAGCTCGTGATCGAGGAACGGGGTGCGCGCCTCCAGACCGGCAGCCATGGTCATATTGTCAACCCGCTTGACGGGATCTTCCACCAGCATGACCGTGGAGTCGATGCGCAGCGCCGCGTCCAGCGCGCTGGACGCACCGGGCTCGGCGAAGTGCGAGGCGACGAACGCCGCGCTGACGTCGGTGTCAAGGAGATAGTCCGGCTCGACCATGGCTTCGATCGCGCTGTGCGACCGGTCCGCGAACACCCGTAGGTAGTCCTCGACCGCCTCATCGCGTCCGACCCGGGCCAGTGGCGGATACCAGGAGTAGCCGGCGAACACCTCGTCCGCGCCCTGCCCGGACTGCACGACCTTCAGGTGGCAGGCGACCTCCTGCGACAGCAGGTGGAAGGCGACGCAGTCGTGGCTGACCATCGGCTCGCTCATCGCCTCGACGGTCGCCTCGATCGCGGGCAGCAGCCGATCACCGGCGACCCGAATCTGGTGATGGTCGGTGCCGAAGTGGTTCGCGATGACGTCGGAGTACGCGAACTCGTCACCGGACTCGCCGCCGGCCGCCTCGAAGCCGACGCTGAAGGTCGCGAGGTCGTGCTGCCCGGCCTCGGCCAGCAGGGCCACGATGAGGCTGGAGTCAAGCCCCCCGGACAGCAGCACGCCGACCCCGACGTCGGCGACCATGCGCCGGCGCACCGCGGTGCGCAGCCGTTCGCCGATCGCGTCCCGCCAGTCCGACGCCGACCAGCCCTCATACGCCGGGTCGCGGGCGAAACCCGGCTGCCAGTAGCGCTCGTCGGTGGTCGAACCGTCCGCTTCGATGATCCGAACCGTGGCCGCCGGCAGTTTGCGCACGGCTGCGAGGATCGTGCGCGGCGCCGGCACGACCGAATGGAATGACAGATAGTGGTGCAGCGCAACCCGATCGATGTCGCCGCTTATCCCGCCGCCGGCGAGCAGCGCGGGCAACGTCGAGGCGAAACGGACGCGCGTCGCGTCCGCCGTGACGTACAGCGGCTTGATGCCCAGACGGTCACGGCCGAGGATGACGCGGCCGGTGTCACGCTCATGGATGGCGAAGGCGAACATCCCGGCGAAGTGGTCGACACACCGGCTGCCCCACCGATGGTATGCCTTACCGATCACCTCAGTGTCCGATGCCGAGAAGAAACGGTAGCCCGCAGTGATGAGCTCGTCACGCAGTTCGCGGTAGTTGTAGATGCAGCCGTTGAAGACCGTCGTGAGGCCGAGCTCGCTGTCGACCATCGGCTGCGCACCGCGCTCCGAGAGATCGATGATCTTCAGGCGACGGTGACCGAACGCGACCGGTCCAGACGCCCACACGCCGCTGCCGTCCGGGCCGCGCGGTCGCATCCGGTCGGCCATCCTGACCACCGCGTCCACATCGGCCGCAGCGCCGTCAAACCGCAGCTCCCCGCTCAGACCGCACATGTTCGCTCCCTGTCGGTCGCTTCATCGGCTTCCTCGACGGCGTGGCTACCACCATCTGTGCCCGGCGTTTCCAGCAGATGACGCCACCGTTGCGAACAGGAAGGCCCTAGCGCGGTAGCCAGGTGTCCTTGGAACCACCGCCGCGGGACGAGTTGACGATCAGGCTGCCGACCGGTGCGACCCGGGTCAGCGCCGCCGGTATGACCACCGCCTCCGCGCCCAGGTAGACGAAGGCGCGCAGGTCGACCGAGCACGGCTGGAAACGACCGTCGTGCCAGGTTGGATGGGTCGACAGCCGCACCAGCTCCTGGCCGATCCAGCGGCGCGGCTCAGCCAGGATGCGTCGGCGGGCGGTCGCGAGCTCAGCGGCGTCCGCCCGCGGACCGATCAGTACGCCGTCCCCGCCGTACCCGTCAGCCGGTTTGATCACCAACTCGTCCAGATGATCGAGCACGTACGCGCACTGCTCGGGATCGCCGCAGACGTAGGTCATGACATCGTCGAGTACGGGTTGTTCGCCCAGGTAGTACTTGATCAGAAGTGGTACATAGGCGTAGAGCACCTTGTCGTCGGCGACACCGTTACCAGGCGCGTTCGCCAGGCTGAGCGTTCCCGCTTGAACCGCTCTGATCAGGGCCGGCCCGAGCGGCAGGCCGTCGGCGGCCACGGCGGTGGCCAGCTCGTCCTCGTCAAAACGCCGGTACAGGACGTCGACCCGCCGAGGTCGACCCCGGTCGAGACGGTGGACCACGCTGCCTGCCGGGCCGTCCTCGACGACGAGGTCGCCCGGTTCGACGAGCGCCACCCCCATCTCCTCTGCCAACAGGGCGTGCTCGAAGTGGGCTGAGTTGTCCGACCCGTCGGTGAGCACCGCGATCGTCGGCTCCCCCGTCGCCCGGGTGGGAGCGGCCGCGACGAGGGCCTCGTGCAGGAGCGCGGGTACACCGTCGAGCCCGGCGATCCCGCCGGGCGGGACCAGATCGGGCAGCACCGAGCAGGTCAGCCGCCGCCCTTCGATGGCATAGGCGACTCCGGAGGGAACCCGCAGGTTGTCCTCAAGGACGAACCAGTTCCCGTCGGCGTCGCGCACCAGGTCGATGCCGGTGACGCTGGCCCGCACGGCATCCGCGGGCACCGCGAACCCGGCGGCCCGCATACCGGGCGCGTCACGCACCGTCCAGGCCGGGACCACACCGTCGCCGACGGCCGCCTGCTCGCCATAGGCGTCGTGCAGGAAGGCCTCGAGTGCCCTGACGCGCTGCGCCAGACCCGTCCGCAGCCGCGACCAGTCCGCGGCCTCGACGATACGTGGCACCAGATCGAAGGGAAACGGCCGCGCAGCGTCCTCGCCGGTCACCCGGAACACCACCCCGCGCAGGACCTGCTCGACGCCTCGCGCCTCGGCGCGTTCGGTCAGCACCGCCGGCCCGAGACGGTCCAGGGTCCGCATCACGGTCCGGTACGGGGCACGGACCGTGCCATCGGAGTCGACCACCTCGTCGAAGCCGTCGGGGCGGTACCCGTGAAGCAGGCTCGCCTCGCCCGCGGGGGTGGACCGTGGCGTACCGGCGAGCGTGCTCGCGGGTACCGACCCAGACCCAGACCCAGACCCAGACGCCGACGCCGACGCCGGCGGGGCAAACGGAGCGTCACGCGTTTCGGCCAGGATGAGGTCCGCGACGTCGGCCAACCGCTCGCGCCGGGCGAAGGCCCGCCGCTGCCGGGCCGCGGCGCCGCCACGTCCGATCGCCTGCTGGGCGAGATCGGTCACCAACTCCCAGTCACCAGCGTGCTCCAGCTCGGCTCGGACCTCGTCCATCAGTCGGCGCAGCAGGTCGTGCGCCGGTACCGGACCCGCACCGGCCACATCGACGAGGTCGCCCTCGATCCCGGAGCGAGCCGCCCGCCAGGTGGCCGCCCGCAGCAGTTCGGTCCGTGGCGGCGGTGCCGGCGCACCGATCCCGATCGCGAGCGTGGCCCGCCGGACGAGCGCGCGGAACAGGCCGGCGATGAGGATGACGTTGTCGACGTCCGGACATGCGTCGCAGATGCGCAGTTCGACCGTGGGTAGGTGCGCCGATGGACGGACGTCGAAGTAGACCATGCCCGGATCGCTGATCACCCCGGATTTGATCAGATCCGCGACCAGTTGATCGTATTCGGCCGCGGTGCTGAACGAACCGGCAACGCCGGCGGTCGGCCACCGTTGCCAGACCAAGGTCCGGACGCTCTCGTAGCCGCTGTCCACACCCTTCCAGTAGGGGGAACTCGCCGACAGCGCCAGCAACATCGGCAGCCACGGCGCGACCCACGCGACCACCGCCATCGCGAGGTCGCGGTCCGCGACGTCCACGTGCACCTGGGCACCGCAGATCAACTGCTCCCGGGCCAGCAGCTGATACTCGGCGAGCATCTGTTCATACCGCGGGTCGCGGCTGATCCCCAGCACGTCCGGATCGACCAGCGGAACAGTTCCCGCGGCCGCGGGACCGAGCCCGAGCGGTTGCGCGACTGCCGCGAGTTCACGCCGCAGGTCCACCAGGTCGGCACGCAGGTCGAGAAGATCGGTACAGGGACGGCTGTTGGTTTCCACCACGGACTTCAACAGCTCTGCGGCGAAGCGGTCGGCTGGAAGGCGGTCAAGGATCGCGCCGGCCCGCGGTACGAGTTGGCGGGACGCGAGATCGAGGATGTGAAACTCCTCCTCGACGCCGACAGTCGCGATTCGGTCGTCGCTCATGGATGACGACGCTACGGCCATTCGGCTACAGAAGCACGTCTCGCCCTGTCCGATCGTTGATACCGGGCAGACTTTCGGATGTGTTCTCA
>NZ_CAUVXI010000004.1:72637-80594 GCF_963555845.1 Protofrankia sp. Cas8
GATGTGTCCACACAGGTTGGCTGCCTGTAACGGTTTCCCCGCACAACCAGGATCCCCGATACGACCGCTGAACCCGCGCCGGCACGCACGAATGTCAACGGGAACGTCGCGAACCGGCGGGAGACCGGGGAGCCAGGGCCGGTCCGAAACGGTGCGAGGAGAGGTGTCCGCATGGTCGCCATCAGTATACAACTATGACAATCAACGGCAAAATTTCGCCGTTTCGCGGCCATCTAACCACCCCTCGTACACACCGCCCCCTTGTGATGTCACAATGCAACCTCGCCGGCACTTCTGGTGACATCGCCAGCGCCGGCAACATGATCTTCCGAATGAAGGGTGCTGACGTGCGACCACGGGAGCTTGCCCCGTCCGCCTGCAGCTGGATGTCTCTGGGGGGCCGACCGTCATGGCGTTACTGAACGCAACCGAGATCGCGACGACCGGACCGGTCGGCATCTCCGCGCCGGCAAAGCCGGCAGAGGCCGCCGGCACGGGCGGAGCGGTGATCGGCGAGGGCCGCATCGGCAGGCAGGTACGCGTCCCCAAGACCGCCGAGCTGGTCGCGGCGCACCTGCGGCGCCAGGTAGTGCGGGGTGAACTGGTCGAAGGCGATGCTCTTCCCCCGGAAGCCGTGTTGATGGAACAGTTCGGTGTCTCGCGCCCTACGCTGCGCGAGGCGTTCCGGGTCCTGGAGTCCGAAGCGCTGATCAGCGTGCGCCGGGGCGCCCATGGCGGGGCCCGCGTCCATACACCCAACGGTGACGTGGCCGCCCGCTACGCGGCGCTGGTCCTGGAACACCGCGGCACGACCCTCGCTGACATCCACCAGGCCAGGGCTCTCATCGAGCCGCCCTGTGTCCGCCAGATCGCCGAGCGCCACACAGATGACGATCTCACCGAGCTCCGGGCGGCCCTCACTGCGGTCGAGGCCGCCGACGACAACCACAGCCAGCTACAGGCCGCGGACACCGACTTCCGCGGCCTACTGATCGAGCTCGCCGGCAACCAGACCCTGCTCGTGCTTGCCGGCATGCTCCGCCATATCGTCAGCCTCGCGCAGGGCAGCGGATCGGTCCCCGACAACACGCCGGCCGCGCCGGCCCCGCCTGGTGCGCCTGGAGCGCCTGGAGGAGCAGGTCCGGCCGGTGTGGCCAACCACCGCCCACACCGGGAGTTGGTGGCCCTGATCGAAGCCGGCCAAGCAGCCGCCGCCGAGGACCTATGGCGGCGTCACCTCCTGGCGACAAACCCCTTCGCCGAACACGACCAGGCCACAGTCCTCGACCTGTTGGGGGGAGTTCCCACGTCAGGTAGGTAACGTCGATCAGGTGACCCGCGCCGAGACTGACTCCCTGGCCGAGGTCCTCACCCTCGACCGCATCGAAACCAACATCTTCCGCGGCTGGTCCTGGCACACCGCGCCGACCAGGGTATTCGGCGGCCATGTGGCGGCACAGGCACTGATCGCCGCTGGTCGGACCGTCGCCGCCGATCGCCCGGTGCACTCGCTGCACGCCTATTTCCTGCTACCGGGTGATCCAACAGCGCCGATCATCTATGAGGTCGACCCGATTCGTGACGGGCGGTCCTTCACGACCCGGCGTGTGGTCGCCATCCAGCACGGCAAGGCCATCTTCAACATGTCCGCGTCGTTCCATCATACGGTGGATGGCTTCGAGCACCAGTCGGCGATGCCCCCGACACCGCTGCCCGATGACACCGCCACGCCACCCGATGAGATCTTCGCCGACAATGGGGGTGTCGAGCCGTTCTTCCTGCGCTATCTGGATGTCCTGCCGATCGCGACGAGCGCCCAGGACGGCTCCATAGAGCCGCCCGTCATCTCCTACCTCGGGGATCCCCGTGCTCCCCACCAGCGGCGGTGGTTCCGTGCCCGGGGGGTGCTACCCGACGACCCGCTCTACCACGCCTGTGCGGTCGCATACGCCTCGGACCTCCACCTGATCACGACAACCGTGCTCCCGCATCGGACGCCGGCGGGGCCGAGAATTTCATTGGCGAGCCTGGACCACGCGATGTGGTTCCATCGACCGTTCCGCGCGGATGAATGGCTCCTCTACATCCAGGACAGTCCGTCGGCGTCCGGGGAACGTGGCTTCGCTCGCGGTGAGATCTACACAACCGACGGCCGGCTCGTCGTCTCCGTTGCACAGGAGGGCCTGATGCGGCTGGCTCGCTGAGGCCGGCGCTGCCCGACTGCTCCAACTTTCCGTTTTTACCTTTTTTCAACGGCTCCGACAACAGGACGCGCGCGGCTCGCGACGTCCCGCGGTCGGAGCCGTTCGGCGTCTGCGACATGCTCCCACGCCGCCACCGACCGACGTCGACCGTGTCGACGACCCGTCGAACTTTCCGGGCGAGGCGTCATCAGGGCGTCAAAGCCGCTGGTCCCCGATTCCCGCCGGGTCGATACTCGGTTCCCTTGAGGTCTCCGGGACCCCTGCCACGCTGGAAGGATCTGCCGTGCGTGACCTGATGTTCGTCGTCCTCACCGTCGCGATATTCGCCGTGCTGGGGCTGGTCGTACGAGGGGTGGAGAAACTGTGACCGCTGAGAACCTGACCGGTTTGATCCTGGCGGTCGCGCTCACGATCTTCCTTGTCATCGCCCTTTTGTTTCCAGAGAAGTTCTAACCTGACCAACGGCGACGCACCGCGGGTCCATCATGGATCTCCCCGGTGCCGCCGGCGGCCGCAAGGGGTTGCGCAATGAACACCACGACGGCGGGGATTATCTTCGTCGCCACCCTCGCCATCGCGCTGGGTCTGACCTACCGGCCGTTTGGCAACTATATGGCCCGAGTTTATACGACCGGGCATCATCTGCGGGCCGAAAAGGTGATCTATCGGGTGGTCGGCGTCGATCCAGACGCCGAGCAGCGATGGAGCACCTATCTGCGCAGTGTGCTCGCCTTCTCCTTTGTTTCCGTGCTGTTCCTGTACGCATTTCTTCGGCTACAGGGCCAGCTGCTGCTCAGCCTCGGTTTCGCCGGGATGGAACAGGGGCAGGCATTCAACACGGCAACCAGCTTCGTCACGAACACCAACTGGCAGTCGTACTCGGGTGAGTCGACGCTCGGTTATCTCGTACAGATGTCCGGGCTCGCGGTACAGAACTTCACCAGCGCGGCGGTCGGCATCGCGGTGGCGATCGCGCTGGTCCGCGGCTTCGCCCGCAGCCGTACCGACCAGCTCGGCAACTTCTGGGTGGACCTCATCCGCACCGTCGTCCGCATCCTGCTCCCGATCTGTGTGATCGGCGCGGTCGTACTGATCGCGGGTGGGGTCGTCCAGAACTTCCACCACGTCCAGACGGTCACGACCATCGCCGGTGGTAACCAGTCGGTGACCGGCGGACCGGTCGCGAGCCAGGAAATCATCAAGGAGTTCGGGACGAACGGTGGCGGCTTCTACAACGCCAACTCCGCGCACCCCTTCGAGAACCCGACGAACTGGACCAACTGGCTGCAGATCTACCTGCTGCTGTCGATCGGTTTCTCGCTGCCGCGGACCTTCGGGAAGATGGTCGGTGACACCCGTCAGGGCCTGGCGATCGTCTCCGTCATGGTCGTGCTCGCACTGGCCAGCATGTTCCTGGTGAACGGTCTGCAGATGGCCCATCACGGCACGGTCCCCACCGCTGTGGGCGCGTCGGCCGAAGGCACCGAGACACGTTTCGGCATACCCGACTCGGCGACCTTCGCATCCGCGACGACGCTGACCTCGACCGGCGCGGTGAATTCCTTTCATGACTCCTACACGAGCCTCGGCGGCGCGGTCCTGTTGCTGAACATGATGCTCGGGGAGATCGCTCCGGGCGGTACCGGATCGGGCCTGTACGGCATCCTCATTCTCGCGGTGCTCGCCGTGTTCGTCGGTGGCCTGATGATCGGGCGAACGCCGGAGTACCTCGGCAAGAAAATCTCCGGCCGGGAGGTGAAGTTCGCCTCCCTCTACATTCTGACCACACCGACGTTCGTCCTGGTGGTCACGGCACTGGCGATGGCCCTGCCCGGCGAGCGGGCCGCTATGCTGAACTCCGGCTCCCACGGATTGTCCGAGGTGCTGTACGCGGCGACGTCCGCGGGGAACAACAACGGGTCCGCATTCGCGGGCATCTCGGTGAACACGACGTGGTGGAACACGGCGCTGGGTATATCCATGCTCGCCGCGCGCTTCCTGCCGATGGTGTTCGCGCTCGGACTGGCGGGCAGTCTGGCCCGGCAGAAACCCGTTCCCGCGTCGGCCGGCACGCTGCCCACCCACCGGCCGTTGTTCGTCGGCCTGGTGACAGGCGTGGCAATCATCGTCGGCGCGCTGACCTACTTCCCGGCTATTGCGCTCGGACCGTTGGCGGAAGGTCTCCACTAGGCCATGAGGAATACAGATGCCACGACCACTGTGAACAGAAACTCCGCGGATCCGGCGCAGGATCCGGACACCACCCGATCGGCCCGGCGGGTCCAGGGTGGCCTGCTCGACCCCAGGATGCTCTGGCGCTCGGCTCCGGACGCCATCAGAAAGCTGAACCCGACCACCCTGTGGCGTAACCCGGTCATGTTCATCGTCGAGATCGGCGCCGTGTTCACCACGGTGCTGGCGATCCGCGACCCCAGCACGTTCGCCTGGCTGATCGTCATCTGGTTGTGGCTGACCGGACTGTTCGCGAACCTGGCCGAAGCGGTTGCCGAAGGCCGAGGAAAGGCACAGGCCGACGCGCTGCGCAAGGCGAAGACGGACACCGTTGCCCGCCGACTGATCGACTGGAAGCCCGGCACGGACCTCGGCACGGCACGGATCGAGCGGGTACCCGCGCCGAGCCTGCTCAAGGGCGATCGGGTGGTGGTCGAAGCAGGCGAGTTCATCCCCGGTGACGGTGACGTCATCGACGGCATCGCGAGCGTCGACGAGTCCGCCATCACCGGCGAGTCCGCGCCGGTGATCCGCGAGTCGGGTGGCGACCGGTCCGCGGTGACCGGTGGTACCCGGGTGCTGTCCGACCAGATCATCATAGAGATCACCCAGCGGCCCGGCGAGAGTTTCATCGACCGGATGATCTCTCTCGTGGAGGGGGCGAACCGACAGAAGACGCCGAACGAGATCGCGCTCAACATCCTGCTGGCGTCTTTGACCATCATCTTCCTGCTCGCGGTCGCGACCCTGCAGCCGTTGGCTATCTTCTCGAAGGCTCAGCAGCCGGGTATCCCCGACAGCGCCGCCCTGAACGCCAACGGCGTCACCGGGATCGTGCTGGTGTCGCTGGTGGTCTGTCTGATCCCGACGACGATCGGCGCTCTGCTCTCGGCGATCGGCATCGCGGGCATGGACAGGCTGGTGCAACGCAACGTGCTCGCCATGAGTGGTCGCGCCGTCGAGGCGGCCGGCGACGTCAACACGCTGCTGCTGGACAAGACCGGGACAATCACTTTGGGCAACCGTGAGGCGCGCGCCTTCATCCCGGTCGGGGACGTGGACGAGCAGGTGCTCGCCGATGCCGCGCAGCTGTCCTCACTCGCCGACGAGACCCCCGAGGGCCGCTCCATCGTGGTCTTCGCCAAGAGCACCTACGGCCTGCGCGAGCGCACCCCGGGCGAGCTGTCCACCGCCACGTTCGTACCGTTCACCGCGCAGACCAGAATGTCCGGTGTCAACCTCACCGGCGGCGGACCGGATGCCGGCGGTGGGCGCCAGATCCGCAAGGGCGCGGCAACGGCGGTGCTGACGTGGGTCCGCAACCATGGTGGGCCGGTGCCCGACGGCACGGGCGAGGTTGTCGACGGCATCGCCGCGTCCGGCGGGACGCCGCTGGTTGTCGGTGAGGTGACCGACAGCTCGGCCGGGGACGCCGGCTCCGGCCCGACGGCGCGGGTCCTCGGCGTGATCCAGCTCAAGGACGTCGTCAAGTCCGGCATGCGGGAACGCTTCGACGAGATGCGCAGCATGGGTATCCGTACCGTCATGATCACTGGTGACAACCCGCTGACCGCGAAGGCGATCGCCGACGAGGCGGGTGTGGATGACTTCCTGGCCGAAGCGACCCCCGAAGACAAGCTCGCCCTGATCAAACGGGAGCAGGAGGGCGGCAAGCTCGTCGCGATGACCGGGGACGGAACCAACGACGCCCCCGCCCTCGCCCAGGCCGACGTCGGCGTTGCCATGAACACCGGCACGTCCGCGGCCAAGGAAGCCGGAAACATGGTCGATCTCGACAGCAACCCGACGAAGCTCATCGAGATCGTCGAGATCGGCAAGCAGCTGCTCATCACCCGTGGAGCACTCACCACCTTCTCGATCGCCAACGACGTCGCCAAGTACTTCGCGATCATCCCGGCGATGTTCGCGGCGGTGTACCCGGGGCTGGACAAACTGAACATCATGCGACTGCACAGCCCGCAGTCCGCGATCCTGTCCGCGGTCATCTTCAACGCACTGATCATCATTGCGCTGATCCCGCTGGCCCTGCGTGGTGTGCGTTACACGCCGGGCAACGCGGCGACGATGCTGCGCCGCAACCTCTGCATCTACGGACTGGGCGGCCTGGTCATCCCGTTCCTCGGGATCAAGCTGATCGACCTGGTCATCCAGTTCATCCCCGGAATTCGGTGATCACAGTGGTCTCGTCACGCATGCCCGGCTCGCTCCGACACCTGTTCGCCGCCGTACGCGTACTCCTGGTACTCACGGTGATCACCGGCATCGCCTATCCACTGGCGATCACCGCAATCGCCCAGCTACCCGGCCTCAAGCACCGGGCGGACGGCTCGATGATCAAAGCTGCGGACGGCCACGTCGTCGGTTCGTCGCTGATCGGCCAGTTGTTCACCGACTCGAACGGCAACCCGATCCCGACGTACTTCCAGTCCCGTCCGTCCGCGGCGGGCGAGGGCTACGACCCCACCGCGACATCCGCGTCCAACCTCGGTCCAGAAAGCGTCACCGACACCCTCGACGACCCGGCCACCAAGGACGACGAGAGCAAACAGAGCCTGCTCACCCAGGTGTGCAGCCGCAGCAAGGCCGTCGGTGACCTCGAAGGCGTCGACGGCCGGCGTCCCTACTGCACGGCCGGAGGCGTCGGCGCGGTCCTGTCGGTGTTCTACCGTGACCCCGGCTATGCGGGGCCGATCACCAAGGTCGTCAGCGTGAACGAGCAGTGTCCGGCCGGGCCGTTCCTCGCCACCTACGAAGGGATTGCGGTCCAATGCGCGACGTACGGTGACGACTATGCCGCGGGAAAGCAGGTTCTCGTGCCCGGCCCGGGCAAGGCGGCGGGCAACCCGGTGCCGCCCGATGCCGTGACAGCCTCCGGTAGCGGTCTGGACCCGGGCATCTCCCCCGCCTACGCCGACCTGCAGGTGGCCCGGGTCGCCAAGGCCCGCGGGCTCGACCCGACAGTCGTCCGCAGGCTCGTCGACGACCATGTCACCCACCGGGCGCTCGGCTTCCTCGGCGAGCCGACCGTCAACGTCGTCGAGCTCAACCTCGCCCTGGACAAACTGCGTACGAGCTGACCGCAGGGATGGCTGGGTCACGAAACCCGGGCCGGGGACGGCTACGGGTCTACCTTGGAGCGGCCCCCGGGGTCGGGAAAACGTACGCGATGCTGGACGAGGCCCACCGCCGGGCCGCGCGGGGAACCGACGTGGTGGTGGGCCTCGTCGAGACCCACGGGCGGGTCCACACCGCGAACCTGCTGGGCGGTCTGGAGATCGTCCAGCCACGGGCGGTGGCGTACCGGGACCGGACCTTCCCGGAGCTGGACCTCGACGCCCTGCTCGCCAGGCGCCCGCAGGTCGCGCTCGTCGACGAGCTCGCCCACACCAACATCCCCGGCAGCCGTCACGAGAAGCGCTGGCAGGACGTCGAGGAGCTGCTCGACGCCGGCATCGACGTGCTGTCCACCGTCAACGTCCAGCATCTGGAGTCGCTCAACG
>NZ_CAUVXI010000005.1:0-11076 GCF_963555845.1 Protofrankia sp. Cas8
CGCGCCGGTGAGCGTTGCCACGTCCACCAGCAGGCCGGGGGAGTCCGCCGCGGCGCGGGCGATGGCGTCGCCGAGCACAAGCCGTCCCTCGGCATCGGTGTTGAGGACCTCGACCAGGGTGCCGCCCCGCAGGGTCAGGACGTCGCCCGGCCGGATCGCGTCCCCGGATGGCATGTTCTCGGCCAGCGGGATCCACGCGTTGACGGTGACCGGCACGTTCAACCGGGCGGCCGCGATGACGGCCGCGAGCACGCCGGCGGCGCCGGCCATGTCGGTCTTCATCCATTCCATCGCGCCCGCGGGCTTGAGCGACAGGCCGCCGGAGTCGAAGGTGATGCCCTTGCCGACAAGGGTCAGCGCGGGCGGGCCGGTCGGGTCCGCACCGGCGGGCCGCCAGGACAGGTGGACGAGCCTCGGCGGGTTCACCGAACCCTGGCCCACCCCGAGAATGCCACCGAAACCCTCGTCCGCCAGTGCCTTTTCGTCGAGTACCGCAACATCCACACCGACCTCGGCGCCATGGCGGGCGGCGATCTCGGCGAACACCGCGGGCGGTAGGTGCCCGGGCGGGGTGTTGACCAGATCCCGGGCCAGGGCGACGGCGTCGGCTGCTATAGCAGCCCTGCGCACGGTATCGGTGGCGGCGGGCTCGGCGGCGTCGTCCACGACGAACGTGATCTCCCCTACCGGCGGACGCCGGTCGGACCGGGACCGGGTCCGGAACGTGTCGAAGGCGTAGGCGCCGAGCAGCGATCCCTCGACGACGGCCCGCAGCTGGTCTGGTCCGGGCGGGCTGACCGCCAGGGCGAGGGTGGTCGCGACGCGGGCGGTGCCGGCGAGTGCGCGCACGGCGGCGCCCGACGCCCGGCGCAGCGTTTCGTGGTCGACGTCAACCTGGTCGACGTCAGCCTGGCTGGTGACGGGGCCGAGGCCGACCGCGACCACGATGGGGACCGGGAGCATGCCGAGCGTGGCGAAGCGGACGAGGTCGCCGGCCTTGCCGGTCGCGCCGAGGTCGGCCAGGACCTGGGCCAAGCGGCCACCGAGCGCCACGTCGAGCGTCTGGGTACCGCCCAGTGGCACCGGCCCGTTCTTGCCCGCCGCGATACCGATCACCAGCGCATCGGTATCAAGATCCAGAATGGATGATGTCGTCACGACAGTCGCGGTCATGGCGCGAGACTACGGAACACGGTGTGGGACGGGGTTAGCCTGCCCGTATGGGTGAGCTGCTGCGGTCTCCGCTGCACGACAGGCACGTTGCGCTGGGCGCCAAGCTGGCCGACTTCGGCGGCTGGGAGATGCCCATCGAGTATCCCGGCGGGGGGGTGCTCAAGGAGCACGCGGCGGTCCGGTCGGCGGTCGGGATCTTCGATGTCAGCCACCTCGGCAAGGCCCGCGTCCACGGCCCCGGTGCCGCGGTCTTCGTGAACGCGACCCTCACCAACGATCTTTCTCGGATCGGTCCCGGCCAGGCCCAGTACACACTGTGTTGCGACGATGAGACCGGCGGCGTCGTCGACGACCTCATCGCCTACCTGTACTCCGACTCGGAGGTCTTCCTCGTCCCCAACGCGGCCAACACCGAGCAGGTCGTCCGCCGGCTCGACGCCGCGGCCCCGCCCGGAGTGGCCGTTGACAACCTGCACACCGCCTTCGGCGTGGTGGCTGTGCAGGGACCGCGTTCGGCGGAACTGATGGCGGCGCTGGGCCTGCCCGTCGGTGGGGCCTACATGAGTTTTGCCGGGGCCTGTTGGCCGGGTGCCGGTGCCGGTGCCGGTGCCGACGTGATCGTCTGCCGGTCGGGCTACACCGGCGAGCACGGCTTCGAGATCGTGTCCGACTGGGCGGACACGCCCGCGCTGTGGGATGCGCTGACGGCGGCGGGCACCCCGCTCGGGATGTTGCCCTGTGGCCTCGGCGCCCGCGACACCCTGCGAACCGAGATGGGTTACCCGCTGCACGGTCAGGACCTGTCGATGTCGATCACCCCGGTACAGGCGCGGGCGGGTTGGGCGGTGGGCTGGGGCAAGCCGCGCTTCTGGGGCCGGGACGTGCTGCTGGCGGAACGGGCCGCCGGCCCGGCGCGGCAGCTGTGGGGGCTGCGCGCGACCGACCGCGGCATCCCGCGGCCGCACATGACGGTGTACGGCTCGCAGGCAGTGCCCGTCGGCGAGGTCACCAGTGGGACGTTTTCGCCGACCCTGCGAACCGGCGTCGGCCTGGCCCTGCTCGACCGTCGGGTCGGTGCGGGCGACACCGTCGGGGTGGATGTGCGTGGACGGCGCTCGACGATGACGGTTGTGCGGCCGCCGTTCGTCGACGCGTCCCCGAAGTAGGCCTGCCCCGAGGCAGGCCCGAGGCAGGCCCCGGAGCTCCTCACCGGGTGCTGAGGTGGATCCGCACGTCCGCGGGGATGTTCAGCGTCATGAACACCAGCGTGACCGTTGCCGTGACCTCGACGAGGGCGCCGAGCACATCTCCGGTGACACCGCCGAGGTAGCGGACGAGGAACCGGCGCAGCAGCCAGCCCGTGACCGTCCCGACGGCGACGGCCGTCACCGCGCGCAGCGCACCCCCGGCGTCCCCACCGTCGAGGTCGACGCGCCCGGCCAGGGCGGCGACGGCGACCACAGCGGCACCGGAGCAGGCCGCCTGCCACGGCGCCACGGTGCGGGCGACGAGCGCGCCGAGCCCGGTCGGGTGCGCGGCCGGCGCGCGGACGCAGGCGAGCGTCGCCGCGAGCCGTCCGGTCATGGCGGCCACCACGATCGACACGGTGCCCCGGTGCTCGCCGATCGTGAGTGACAGGGCACTGACCTGGACGAGTACCGCGAACACCACGGCCAGCGCGCCGAACGCACCGAGCCGGGAGTCGCGCATCGCGGCCAGGGCACGGTCCTGGCCGGCGCCGAACCCGTCGGCCACGTCGGCGAGCCCGTCCAGATGCAGGCCCCGGGTCAGCCATGCCAGCGTGGCGATTCCCACCGCGGCCGGGAGCAGCGTCTCCGCCGGTTGGCCGGGCCGCGTTGTGAAGATCCCTAGGATGGCCACAGCCACGGCGGTGATGACACCGAGGGTGAGGCCGACCAGCGGTGCGATCGCCATGGCGCGCCCGATGGTGCGCCGGTCGAGGGCGACCGGTCCAGGGACGGGCAGTATCGACAGCAGTGAGAAGATGGTCCTGATCGGCACGTCTCAGGTAGCGGCCGCGGCGGGCTCGTCGTCCGTGGCGGGCTTGTCGTCCGTGGCGGGTACTGTTTCCGCTTCCGCGCTGTCGTTCACCTCAGCCTGTTTGTCGCTGACCCCGGCCTGGTCGAAGGTGGCCATGTCGGCGAGCGTCGCCTGCGCGGCCACCAGCAGGTTGACGGCGAGCAGCGCCCCGGTGCCCTCACCGAGGCGCAGACCGAGGTCCAGCAGGGGATCGAAGCCGAGCGAGGCGAGCGTGAGGTGCTGCGCGGGTTCGGTCGACCGTGTTCCGGCAACCCACCATGCCTTCGACCCCGGCGCGTAGGCTTCGGCGGCCAGCGCGGCGGCGCAGATGACGACGCCGTCGAGCACCACCGGGGTGCGCCGGACGGCGGCCTGGGTCAACAGGCCGGTGAGGGCGGCCAGGTCCGCGCCACCGATCACTCGAAGGAGCGCCGCCGGGTCGTCGGCGAAGGGCCGACCGCGGCGCATCGCGTCCCGGATCGCGGCGGTTTTGAGCATCCATCGGGCGTCGTCGATGCCGGTTCCGCGGCCGACCACGTCGATCGGCTCGCGGTCGAGCAGGGTGGCGACGATCGCCGCGGACGCGGTGGTGTTCCCGATCCCCATCTCGCCGGGGACCAGCAGGTCGGCACCGGCGTCCACCTCCTCGTCGGCGATCATGCGGCCGATGTCGAACGCGCGGGAGGCCTCATCCGCGGTCAGGGCATCCTCGACGTCGATCCGCCCGCTGCCGCGCCGGACCCGGTAGCGCTGCGCCGGCGCGGTCCCGTCCACTCCGCCGGGGGCGGTCGGTTCGTCGGTGTCCACGCTGACGTCCACCACCCGCACGGACGCGCCGACGGTGCGGGCCAGGACGTTCACCGCCGCGCCACCGGCGACGAAGTTCGCCACCATCTGGGCGGTGACCTCCGAAGGGAACGCGGAGACACCCATCTGCGCGATGCCGTGGTCACCGGCGACGATGATCGCCCGGATGCGCTGGAACGGCCGCGGCGGGCACACTCCCTGCGTGCCGGCAAGCCAGATCGAGACCTCCTCCAGGCGCCCGAGGGCGCCCGGAGGTTTGGTCAGTACCGTCTGCCGCTGCCGGGCGGCGTTCATGGCGTCGGTGTCGAGTGCGGGGGCTGGGGTCTGCACAGGGTCCTTACTACCTGATGAGCAACTGGTGGCCGGGCAGGAGGTGCTCGGACAGCGTCATCGCGGCATCCACGCTGCTCGAACCACAGCGGACATCGGGCGGACATCTCCTTCAGATCACGGTCAAAAACAACCTCCGATTGCGGCATGAGAAGCCCTCGACCCACGGCATGACCGGTATGATCGGACGTATGGTCGGGCCGCTGGTCGCCGTCGCCCCACGCCGGCTGGAAAGCATCGTGGAGACGTTGCTGCGGGATGAGCCGGTCGTCGCGCTGACCGGCCCGCGGACGGTCGGCAAGAGTACCTTGCTGCGCCAGCTGGCCGACCGGTTCCAGACCGCGATTCTTGATCTCGACGAGCCGACCACCCGGCGGTTGGTTGCCGACGACCTGGCCTTCTACGTCAGTGGGCCGTCCCCGGTTCTGGTGGACGAGTTCCAGCACGTACCGGAGCTGCTTGACTCGATCAAGGCGGAGCTCAACCGCGACACCCGGCCGGGACGATTCGTCCTGACCGGGTCGACCCGGTACTCGACCCTCCCGCGGGCCGCACAGTCCCTTACCGGACGGGTGCACGTGGTGACCGTGTGGCCGCTGTCCCAGGGGGAGATCTCCGGCGTCCGGGAGACCTTCGTGGAGCGCCTGTTGGCCGATCCGGAGTCTGTCGTGCCGACGCGGGCCTCCGCCACATCTCGGGAGGAGTATGCCGACCGGGTGCTGGCGGGCGGCCTTCCGGCCGCGTTGCGGCGTTCACCCGGGGCCGCGCGCTCGCGGTGGTTCGACGACTACGTCAACCTGGTGATCGAACGCGATGTCCTCGACATCCGCAAGATCAGGCAGCCGGCGGTGCTGCCGACCTTCCTGCGGCGGCTCGCGGCGCAGACCGGGCAGGTGCTCAACATCGCCCATGCCAGCGCAGAGGCCGGATTGACCTCGTCGGTCGGGGAGGACTACACCCGCCTACTGGAAGCGGTCTTCCTGCTGCATCGGCTGCCGGCCTGGGGTACCACGCTGGCATCCCGGGTGAACAGACTCCCGAAGATCCATCTTGTCGACCCGGGGCTGGGCAGTGGACTGCTCGGGATCAATGTCTGTGGCGTGTCCAGGCGGATACCATCGGTGTTGATCGAATTCGGGCATCTGCTGGAGACGTTCGTCGTGAACGAGATCCTCAAGCAGGCGAACTGGTTGGATCAATCGCTACGGTTCGGCCACTACCGGGCCTCCGACGGGGTGGAGGTGGACCTCGTCATCGAGAATGACGAGAACGAGGTCTTCGCGGTGGAGGTGAAGGCGGGCGGATCGTATCGCGGGGAGGATCTCCGCGGGCTGGTTCAGCTTCGGGACCGCGTTGGCGACAGGTTCGTCGCGGGCGTGCTCGCCTATACCGGGGAGCGTGCCGCGCGCGTGGCAGACCGGCTCTACCTGGTGCCGGTCGACACCCTCTGGCGGGAACCCGAAGAATGACGCCGACGACCGTCCCAGACGTCAGGGACCGGGCGCCACGCTGCCGGCGGCGATGTAGTGGGCGTTGCGGCCGGTGGTGGAGCCCCGGACGAGCAGTTCCGGGACGAAGCGGTCGAGTGCGCGGTTCGCACCGGTCTGCGTGAGGCCGGTCAGGGTCGCGTAGTCACCGCTGGTGATACGATCATGGGCGGAAAGCCACGCCTGGACGACGTCCGGGCTGTTGTTCTGGTTGGGCCGGCGGTAGGGCAACAGACCCCGTCCGACCGGTTTCCCCGCGGTGGCCTGGTCGTTCTCCAGCCGGCGGAACACGGCCGCGGACAGCATCCAGACGTCCTTGTACGGCTCGATGAGCACGTTGTCATCGATGCGGGTGGCGCAGGCTGTCTCCAGCGCGCTCCGCGCGTCATTCGCGTCGGTTTGCAGCGCGCGCGCCGCACTGTCGAGGGTGAGAAACGGCCGGTGCAGCAGTTCGTAGAAGATCATGGCGATCCGCACGTCGCGGCGGCGCGCCACCGGTTGCACGGATTCCATCAGCGACATCACCGGCACGACCGGCGTTCCGCCCGTCAGGCGGGTCCGCACGGCCGGCCCGGCTATCTCGATGATTCGCGGGGGCCTGTGACCCAATGAGATCATTTCTCGGTACATGCGGTCGACACCGACACCCTGCTTCTCCACCAGCCGCAGCGCACGGCAGAGATCAGACAGGGCCGGGTAGCGGGCGTACCTGCGGGAAAGCACGGTGTCCTGGGTCACGCCGCCGGCAAAGCCGCCGGGGCTTTCCACCTCGAGAACGTGGTCGTGGTCGAACCAGATCACAGTGACCGGATCCGGACGCATCCAGTCGCGGTGTACGAGCCCGTTGAGCAGGGCCTCGCGCACAGAACGAGGCGGGATCTGCCGGACGGGGATCTCGGCGAACCCGCGGTGGACGGTGGTCGCGACGTTGAACGCCAGGAGATCGCTTTCGACCGCGGCGAGCTGTTCGATGAGGGCCAGCCCGGAAAGATCGGTCGGTGGGTTGAGAACATCACCGCCGGGGACGTCGAACCGGGTCAGCTCGATGAGCGACCGTGGTGCCGGGCAGAAGAGCAGCACGCCGGCCTGGGTGAGGGCGCCGTCCGGGCGCAGGACACCGAGGCGCTGGAGCAGTTCGGTGTCGGTGGCATCGGCCGTTTCGTCGTCGTTGCCGCTGATGAGATAACGGCGGGCCACCACGAGGGCGCCCAGGGCGACGTCGGTGATCGTCCGTCCGGTCACCGCGGCCATCGCATCCAGCGCCGTCGAACCGGTCGACCTACGCACCGGGGGGCAGGCGGGAGCTGAACGGGATCACAGGCGTTCCGGTGCGGCAATACCGAGGAGGTTCAGGCCACGGCGCAGCGTTGCGGCGCTCAGTCGGCACAGCGCGATGCGATTGCCGCGCGTCGGTTGCGCCGCGGACAGGACGGGGCAGGCTTCGTAGAAATCGGTGAATGCCTTCGCCAGGTCGTAGAGGTAGCCGCAGAGCCGGTGGGGTTCGAGCGCCTGGCCGACGTCGGTGAGTGTGTCGCCGAAGGCGTCCAACGCGAGTATCAGCGCGCGTTCGGCGGGATGCAGTACAAGCGCGGTATCGACATCGGCGGATTCATCGTCGGCTTTGCGGAGAATGGAGCAGATCCGCGTGTGCGCATACTGAAGGTACACGCCGGTGTTCCCGGTGAAGGACACCATTCGCTCGACGTCGAAGGTGTAGTCCTTGGTGCGGGAAGTGGACAGGTCCGCGTATTTGACCGCGCCGATACCCGCCTGTTCGGCGATCTGGTCGAGCTCGGCCGGGGCGAGATCGTGAGATTTCTCGGTGACGATTTCCCGGGCCCGCCCGACGGCGGTGTCGAGCAGGTCCATCAGTTTGACCGTGTCACCCGAGCGGGTCTTGAACGGACGCCCGTCGGGACCGAGCACGGTTCCATAGGAGAGGTGTGTGACGTCGATGTCGTCGGTGAGCCAACCGGCGCGCCGAGCGGCTTCGAACACGAGTCGGAAGTGCAGTGCCTGGCGGGCGTCGACGACATAGAGAATCCGGTCGGCCTTGAGTTCGCGGATGCGGTAGCGGATCGTCGCGAGGTCGGTGGTGTCGTATCCGTAGCCGCCGTCGGTCTTACGGACCATCAACGGTACCGGATCGCCGTCCGGGCCGGTGATGTCGGCGGAGAACACGCACAGCGCGCCGTCGCTTGCCACCGCGATACCGGCCTGGGTGAGTTCGTCGACGACTTCGGGCAGCCATGGGTTGTAGAAGGACTCGCCCGCCGAGTCGGCGGCGGTGAGAAGCACACCGAGCCGCTGGTAGATCTCGCTGAATGCGAACTCCGACTCGGCGACGATCTCCCGCCACCGGGTGACGGTTGCCTCATCGCCGGCCTGCAACGCGACAACGCGACGCCGGGCCCGGTCGGCGAAGTCAGGATCAGCGTCGAACACGGCCCGGGCGGCCCGGTACAGGGTATTGAGCGCGGAGACGGCCGACGTGCCGGCGGCGAGTTCGTCGCGGTGCCACGCGACGTCGGGATGGCTGTCGAGGTACTCGATGAGCATCCCGAACTGGGTGCCCCAGTCGCCGAGATGGTTCTGGCGGAGCACATCCGCGCCGAGGAAGGCGAGCACGCGGGACAGACAGTCACCGATGATCGTCGTCCGGAGGTGACCGACGTGCATCTCCTTGGCGATGTTCGGACCGGAGTAGTCGATGACCGTGCGGCGGCCCTGCTGCGGTGTACCGACCCCGAGGTGATGGCTTGCCAGCCGTGCCGCCACCGCTCGCCAGAGCGCGGTGTCGGACAGGACCAGGTTGACGAATCCCGGTCCGGAGACGGTGACGGCGGCCACCAGGGCACCGGTCCCGGCTTCGGCCTCGCCTTCGGTGTCGCGGCGCAGGGTATCGGCCACGGACGCGGCCAGGTCGGCGGGCTTGCGGCGGGCGCGTTTGGCCAGCGCGAGCGCGGCGTTGGACTGGAAGTCCGCGTGCTCGGAGTGGCGGACCACCGGGTCCGCCCCCGCGAGCTCGGGCAGCGCCCGGTCGATCGCGCCGGAGACGGCGGCCTCGACCTGCCTGCGCAGCGACGGCACCTCGTGATCGTTCAAGCCCACAACCTCCCGCACGTTCTCCCGCATGTTTTTCGAACTCCTTCATTCTTCCAGGCCGATCCGCAGATCACGGCAGGTGCTGGAGCACGGGTCAGCGCAGGCGGGTGGGGATGCCGGCAACAACGTGCCAGACTTCGTCGGACTCGGCCGCGATCGCGGCGTTCAGGCGCCCGAGTGCGTCGCGGAAGCGGCGTCCCACCACGGTCGCAGGCACGATGCCCGAGCCGACCTCGTTGGTCACCGCAACCACGTGGCGACGGGTGTTGCGCCAGGCGGTGACCAGCTCGTCGACCCGGGCCGGCCAGTCCCCGTCGAGGTGGGCGGTCAGCCACAGCGTGAGGCAGTCGACGAGCAGGGGTGAGCCCTCGACGCGCAGCAGGGGCACCAGATCAGCGGTCTCCACCGTCGTCCAGTGCGACGGCCGGCGCGTGGCGTGGGCGTGCACCCGGGCGGCCCACTCGGCGTCGCCGGGGGTGACCGGCCCCGCCGTGGCCGCGTACACAACACCCGGCCAGGCGGCCAGGCGTTGCTCGGCTGTCACGGATTTGCCGGACCGGGCACCCCCGGTGACCAGGACGCGGTACGGCCTGGGCAGCGGCCCCAGCCGCACCGCGTCCTGGTCAGGACGTGTTCGCCGCGTTCGCCGCGTTCCGCGGAACGCAACGGCCGGGTCCGGATCCGGTGCAGTGGCCGGCGCGCCGGCAGGCGCAGTGGCCGGCGTGATGTCGAGCACGGTCCCGTCGGGGTGCACCTGCGCGCCCATGAACGCCAACCGCTGGGCGAGCGCATCCCCGGGCGGGTTACGGTGGCTCAGGTGGACGGCGATGACCAGGGTCGTGTCGACCACCGCGTCGCGTTGCCGCAACTGCGCGAGGACGTTCGCGAAGCCGGGCAGGTCCAAGTGGTCACCGAACCCCGGGCGGTCACCGTTGTTCTCCTCCATCAGCACCACGTCGAACGCCCGACCGGTGAGTGCCTCCAGGGTCTGGCGCGGCAGCGGCGCGCCGGTGTCACACGCGTAGAGCAGCCGTCCACCGTCCGGTGTCGTCACGTCGTAGAGCACCGCCGGCCCGATGACCGCGTCCCCGTGGTTGGCGGCCACCGGCCGGATCTCGAAGCCACCGAGTCTCAGCACGTCGCCCGCGAGCGCCGGGTGGAACCGAAGCGGTCCAGATCCACCTGAGCCACCGGCGACCTGATCGGCATCCATATCGACATCCGTGACGTCCCACGGGCCCACGAAGGCGCGGCAGGCCTCCAGACAGGCCGGTGGCCCGACGACGTCCAGCGGCTGGTCGGCCACGGTTGTCCACGCCCGCCACATCAGCGCCGCGGGCCCGGTGTGGTCGGGGTGGGCGTGGCTGAACAGCAGGTGCCGCACGCCTGCGAGCCGCACCCCGAAACGGGTGGCGGCCCGCGGCACGTCCGGTCCGCAGTCGATGAGCATGACCTCGTCGAGGAGGACCGCGGTCTGGGTGCGTACCTCGTGTTCCCGCGCCCAGCGGCACGACGCGCATTCACACCACGGATTGGGCCAGCCGTCGGCCGATCCGGTGCCGAGCAGTCTCAGCCGCACGCGGGTGACGTTCTCACGCCGGCGGCTCCTGCGGCTCGGCGCGGGGGTGGGCATGGGGGTGGGGGTGGCGCTTGCGGTCGGCCAACGTCATGATGGTGATGACGAGTCCGAGCAGCAGGATCGCGCCGATCGTGACCAGGCCGACCGCCCACCACTCCATCGGCGCCTTGGTCGACCCGACGGTTTCGGCGAGCACTGTCATCCCGGTGACCGTTGTCGTCCCGGAGAACGTTGGCATGACGCCATCTGAAGCTGTGAACACGGCTTCCTTCCTCTGTTCGACACGTCCACCCGTCCGCCGGATCGTACGGGCGCCGGATCGTACGGGCGCCGGCCGGAGAGCACCGGCCGGCGGTTCACGACTTTCGCACGCCGGTGCTCTGCGGCGAAATGGATAGGCTCAGGGTGTGCGACCGGTCACGCCTTGCCGGAGATCAGGACAGGACCTCGACGGGGCATCGGATGCCCGGGGCCTGGGCGAGCCGCTTGTCGGTCGTGTCGCGCTCCCGGTTGTGTCGCGCTCTCGGTTGTGTCGCGCTCTCGGTTGTGTCGCGC
>NZ_CAUVXI010000005.1:11605-56192 GCF_963555845.1 Protofrankia sp. Cas8
CTCGGTTGTGTCGCGCTCTAACACGGGCCGGGAGGGTGGCCGGGATGGGCCGCCGGAGTGCTGACCGTGTTGGATGGAGCCTGCCCATCCAAGAGAAGATGACCCTGGCAGGAGGACGACATGGACGGGACGACAGAGGGGGACCATGCGGTGAGCTGGACGTGGCGTTTCGAGGCCGAGGACGGTGCCGCGGTCGCGGCCGGGCCTGCGGGTGCGTCCTTGTCAGAGTCGTTCCCGACCCAGAGCGACGCCGAGACCTGGTTGGGGGAGACCTGGCGGGAGCTGCTGGAGGCCGGCGTCCAGCAGGTGGTGCTGGAAGACGCCGGCCGCAAGGTCTACGGCCCGATGAGCCTCCGTTCCGTGGACTAGCCGGTCATACGGCATCCGGGTCGGTCACGATCACATCGCTGAGCACCGCGTCGATCCAAGCCAGGATCTCCTGGTCCAGCTTTACTCCCGACGCCTTGACGTTCTCCTCGACCTGCTCCGGTCGGGATGCTCCGATGATCGCCGAGGCCACGTTGTCGTTCTGCAGCACCCAGGCGACGGCCAGCTGTGCCGGGGACAGGCCGACGTCGGCCGCTACGGGTAACAGGTCCTGGACCCGGGCGAGAATCTCGTCCCGCAGCAGGCGTCGGATGACACCCGAGCCGGCCTCACTGACCGCGCGGGTGTGCTCGGGCCGCGGCGCTCCCGGCAGGTACTTGCCGGTGAGTACACCCTGCGCCACCGGTGACCAGACGATCTGGGCGATGCCGGCGGCGCGGGATGTCGGGATGACCTCGGACTCGATCGTCCGCCACAGCATCGAGTACTGCGGCTGGTTGGAAATGATCTGGTCGTAGCCGGCCTGCGCGGCGATCCGTACCGCGTCGGCGATCTGCGCGCCGGTCCACTCCGAGACACCGACGTAGAGCACCTTGCCGGCCCGCACCAGGTCGTCGAAGGCCCGCAGGGTCTCCTCCAACGGCACGGTCGGGTCGTAGCGGTGTGCTTGGTAGAGATCGAGATAGTCGGTGCGCAGCCGCCGCAGCGAGGCGTGGCAGGACTCGATGATGTGCTTGCGCCCCAGACCGCGGTCGTTCGGGCCGGGTCCGGTCGGCCAGAACACCTTGGTTAACAACTCGTAGGATTCGCGGCGTATCCCGTCCAGCGCCTCGCCCAGCACAACCTCGGCCTTCGTGCCCGCGTACACGTCGGCGGTGTCGAAGGTGGTGATCCCGTTGTCCAGAGCAGCGTGCACGCACGAGATCGCCTGATCCCGCTCGATCTGATCACCGTGGGTGATCCAGTTGCCGTACGCGATTTCACTGACGCTCAGTCCGCTGCGTCCCAGTCGTCGATGCTCCACATAACCACCCTATGATTTACGGCCCAGGGCCGAGGCTCGGGTGATACCCGGATGCCCCGGCCCCGGGCCGGGAACCCGGCGCGGCGAGCAGGTCAGCGTGGTCCGGCACCAGCCGGGACGGATGCGGCGATGGTCGCCGCCGGTTCGGCCAGGTAGGCATATGGCAGTTGAACAGTGGAACTGCTGGCGGCGGTTCCGGCCGGGGTGGCATTACCGAAGTCGTTCGGGTGGTCGGACGACAGGATGGCAGTCCCGGGCTCCGTGCTGTAGCCGGTTGTGATCACCGGGGTGCCGACGCCGCGGAAGACGTTGGACTCAAGGAGAACCACCGCACCCATCCGCGAGTTGACGGCGGTGTCGGCTGTCTGGAACACGTTGTCGTAGACGTGGCCGGTGCCAAAGCGCAGGCTCGGCAGCCGTGAGTTCACGTTGGTGAACCAGTTGTGATGGATGGTGACATGCAGTTTGCCCCGGTCGGCGGTGTCGTCGTCACTCGCGCTGATGAGCATCACTTTGTAGTGGTCGTGAAACCGGTTCCACGACACGGTGACGAGATCGGAAGCCTTCGTGATGTCGAGCAGGCCGTCGTAGTAGTCCTTGCCGTGCGTCATGTCGCTGGAGAGGTCGTTCTGAGTGATCCACACATGCTGGGAGCCGTAGACGCTGATCGCATCGGTGCCCGTTGCCAGGCTGATGGTCAGGTTGCGCACGATCACGTTGGTCACATTGCGGATGTTCAGCCCGCCACCGGTGAGACCAGCGCCCTTCGCAGCCCCGACGATTGTCTTGTTCGAGGCGACCTTGATCTGACCGGTGAGTGCGATCACTCCGGTGACCGTGAGTACGTACGGTTGGTCCGCGCCGGCGTACCTGGCGAGGTCCGCCGCGGTCGTGACCGTCACCGTGGCCCCGGCCGCGCCACCGGTCGTGCCGGCGGCAAAGCCGTCGGCCGTCGGTGCCGGCACGGCCGCGCCTGAACTGGATGGCCCTGCACTGGCTGATGTCATGCCGGTCGGCGGAACAGCTGTGGATGCGCTCGATGTCGCTGCTGGGCCGCCGGCCGGAAGATTCGGCTCGCATGCGGCCAGAACGACCAGAGCGACCGCGGTCAGCAGGTATACGGTTGTGCGTTTCACGTACTACCCCTCGATAAGGGGCGTCGCCCTCCCCCTGGACGGGGCCGCACGGCGGCCACCGCCCACGCCGCCAGGACGATGCGGTCCGGTCGTTGCCGGTCAGGACCGGCGTCCGTCCGAACAGCGTAACGTACCGAAGAGTAGTACTACGAGGTTTTTTAGACGCATCCAACCCCGTTGCCGCATTTGGTCCCAGATCTTCTTTGGCTGGGCCCGATGTGTCGCCCGATTTGTCGCCCGATGTGTCGCCCGGGCGAGTCCGGCCGGGTCAGCGGCCGCTGCCGGCGCGGGTGACCCGGGGCCGCGGCATCCGCCAGCGGGCCGGTAGTAGGGCGCGTTGCACGCTGTACGCGCGCACCTTGACCGGTGAGTCCGGGTACTTCTCGCCAACCCTGCGGCTGACCTGGCGGGACAGCACGATCGAGTCGACGGCCACGGCGAGGATGCCCAGCAGCATCAGGTAGGTGGCGATCAGCCGGATGTACACGTTGGGGACGAGCCCGCCGACGAAGTACACCGCGGCGGCGGCGAGGAAGAACGGCCCCACATTGCGGCGGGCGTCGACGAAGTCCCGGGCCAGTACGCGTTCGGGGGCACGCTCGCGCGGGGGCAGCTTGCTGACATCCCCCGACATCATCGCAGTCCGGTACTCCTGGGACTGGCGACGTCGCTCGCCGCGGGAGTTCGCCCGGGTGTCCTTACCCGACCCCGGGGTCGCCAAGGCGCTGCCGCCGCGGGCGCGGGCCGCGCGGGCGTCGCTGCGCTTGGGGGTGGGGCGTCCCTTACCCGACCCGTTCCCACTACCGACGGGGGCGCCCGCCTGGGCCGGCTCACCGCTGGTCGGGCCGGCGGCTGACGGGTCGGTGGGTGCGCCCGGCGCCGTCGTACGTCGTTTCAACAGGGCCATCAGGGGAGCGCCAGCATCTGGTCAAGGGCCTTTCGGGCATGTGTCGCGACATCGGGATCGACCGTGATGCGGTTGACCGTCTCGCCGCGCACGAGGGACTCGAGTGCCCACACGAGGTGGGGCAGATCAATACGGTTCATCGTCGAGCAATAGCACACCGTACGGTCCAGGAAGGCGACGGTCTTGTCGGGATGCCGGTTCGCGAGCCGTTGCACCAGGTTCAGCTCGGTGCCCACGGCGAACGCGCTGCCCGGCGGTGCCTCGTCGACGACTCTGATGATGTATTCCGTCGATCCGATCATGTCCGCAGCGGTGACGACCTCATACTGGCACTCCGGATGAACCAGCACGGTGACGCCGGGTATGCGGGCGCGGACGTCGTCCACGCACGCGCGACTGAACCGGCCGTGCACCGAGCAGTGGCCTCGCCACAGGATCATCCGCGCGTCGCGCAACCGGGCCGCCGCAACACCGCCACCCGGGCGGTGCGGGTTGTAGACCACGCAGTCCGCACGTGCCATACCCATCTCCAGCACCGCCGTGTTGCGGCCGAGATGCTGGTCGGGCAGGAACAGCACCCGCTCGCCGCGGCGCTTGGGCCCGAACGCCCACTGCAGTGCCCGCCGGGCATTGGACGAGGTGCAGATCGTGCCGCCGTGCCGCCCGGTGAACGCCTTGATCGCGGCAGTGGAGTTCATGTAGCTGACCGGGACGGTACCTTCGGCGAGCCCGGCGTCGGCCAGCGTCTCCCATGCCTGCTCGACCTGTTCGAGCGCGGCCATGTCGGCCATGGAGCAGCCGGCGGCGAGGTCGGGAAGGATCACCTGCTGGTGGTCGCCGGTGAGGATGTCGGCGCTTTCGGCCATGAAGTGCACGCCGCAGAAGACGATGTGGCCGGCTTCGGGGCGTCCGGCGGCCTGCTGAGCGAGCCTGAACGAGTCGCCGGTCACGTCCGCGAAGGCGATGACCTCGTCCCGCTGGTAATGGTGCCCGAGTACGAAGACGGAGGCGCCGAGCGCAGCCCTGGCCGCGGCGGCGCGCTCAACCAGGTTCGGATCGGATGCCGGCGGCAGCGCACCGGGGCAGTCGACCCCACGCTCGCTGTCGGGATCGGCACCGCGACCCAGCAACAGCAGCGTGAGCGGATTTGGTGGGAGTTGCAGCGGCGTGATGGCGGCGCGGTCGAGCGCGGGGTTGATCGTCATGCTCGCTCCTCCGGTCGACCGGCCGACCGGCTCGCTCGGGGCCTGCGGGCGCGCACCGTTGAGTCCTGATTGTGCGCCCGCCGGCCACCGGGAGGTGGTCTGGCAGCCTTCTCGTAGACGAATGGTCGACACGACTCTAACTCGCCGGGCACGCACGTGCCGTCGTCGACCGGAGGAGTTCACGATCACAGCTCTTCGCGCTGTGCTTGGTCGTCCGCTGAGGTCCTGCGTACGATGGGAAGGCGATCGCGGCATGCGGTGTTGTGAGTAGGTGTTGTAGATGACGGCTACCGCCGCGATGGCATGAACGGCGACATTCGTACGAATGGCGATATTTACCGACATCTCGTGCGGTTGCACACAGAGTGCACACGCAATGTGGGTAGACGAATACCGGCCACACTTGACAACAAGGGCTCGACCGGCCTTCGGATGCGCGATCATGAGTTCTTTCGCGCAGGCGCGGGCCCCAAGGGAACCTAGGGAGCAGTCTCCATGACCGTCCAGGACGCGACGACTGACACCGTGACCGGCACGGACACAGCGACCGGGCCGACCACCGTCATCCTGACCGACGTGGCCGCGAGCAAGGTGAAGAACCTGCTTGAGCAGGAAGGTCGTGACGACCTCCAGCTGCGGATCGCCGTGCAGCCCGGCGGCTGCTCCGGCATGCGCTACCAGCTCTTCTTCGACGAGCGTCAGCTCGACGGCGACACTGTCCTGGACTTCTCGGGTGTCAGGGTCGCGGTCGACCGGATGAGCACCCCGTACCTCGGTGGCGCGAAGATCGATTTTGTCGACACGATCGAGAAGCAGGGCTTCACGATTGACAACCCCAACGCGGCGGGTTCCTGCGCCTGCGGCGACTCCTTCCACTGATCCGGGCGCTGCGGGTCGGGATGCGTCCCGGTCTGACCTTCCAGCGGTAGTAGCTGGTGACGCCCGTGTCGACCGGTCACCGGTCGACACGGGCTCGGTCGCGGGCCTACGGGTCGGAGACTGTTGCGGAGATCACCCCGCATCTGCCGGTCGCTCTGGGAGAGCCGGTGGACGGCTTAAGAGAGCCGGTGGACGAGGTAGGCCGTCCCTCCGTCGGCCAGCTCGCGGGTCGAGATCAGCTCCTGGGCACGCATCCGGCACCAGGCAGGGACGTCATGCGCGGCTGCAGGGTCGTCCGCCCACAGTTGCAGGTCTGCGCCGACGTCGATGTCGCGGATGCGGCGTGCGAGTTCGATGATCGGTAGCGGGCACCGTCGTCCACGCGCGTCCACCGTGAGGCGGGCGCCGTTCCACGCAGCGTCCCAGGCGCTGTGGTCGCGGTCGCTGTGGTCGCGGTCGCTGTGGTCGTCACGGTCGGCCGATCTCACAGGCCGACGGCCCCGGCCCGCTCGCGGACCCGGGCAACCGCCTCGGGTAGGACCGCCAGCAGGACGTCCACATCCGCACTGTCGGATTCGCGGCCGAACGACACCCGGATGTTGCCCTGGGTCAGTACACCCATCGCGGCCAGCACGTGGCTGGGGGTGAGGGTGTCCGATGTGCAGCTGGAGCCGCTGCTGACCGCGATTCCCGCCCGGTCCAACTCGCCGAGCAGCGCTTCTCCGTCGACGTACAGGCACGAGAACGCGAGCAGGTGCGGCAGCCGGGCGGCCGGATCCGGGTCGCCGAGTAGCTCGAGGTCCGCAACGAGGTGGGGGAGACGGGTCCGCAGCCGCTCGACGTAGCCGGCCAGGCGCGGTGTCTCATCGGCGATCTCAATGGTCCGGGCGTGCAGGGCCGCTGCCGTCGCGACGATTGCCGCGACGTTGGGGAAGCCGCCCACCCGGCCACCCTCGCGTTCGTCGGTGGGTAGCGGGTTGCGCCATCGACGCCCGGTCCGCACGATCAGGATGCCCACTCCTGCCGGCCCGCCGAACTTGTGCGCACTGGCGCTGAGCAGGTCGGCTCCCAGCGCGGCGACGTCCACCGGGATCCGCCCGGCTGACATGGCGGCGTCCACATGCAACGGGACACCCGCGGTGTGCAGCACATCGGCGACCGCGGCCACCGGCTGGATGGTCGCGACCTCGTGGTTGGCATGTTGCAGGCTGGCCAGCGCCGTGCCCGGTGGGGGAGTGAAACCCGCCGGGTCGACCCGGCCGAATCGGTCGACGCCGACCGTGTCGACCGTGCCGCCGGCGTTTTCGTGCCATTGGGCGGCGTGCAGAACGCAGGAGTGTTCAACGGCGCTGATCAGCAGCCGCGTCCCTGACCGCCGCCGGGCGCCGGCCGCGCCGAGAATCGCCAGCTGTGCCGCCTGGGTACCCGACGATGTGAAGCTGACCTCGTCGGGGCGGGCGCCGAGCACCGCGGCGACCATCTCCCGAGAGGCGTCGAGCACCATGCGGGCCCGACGCCCATCGCGGTACAGGCGGGCGGGGTCCGCCCAGCCGTCGTCGAGGGCCGCCAGCAGGGCCTCGCGGGCCGCGGGGTGCAGGACGGCCGTGGATGCGTGATCAAGGTAGACCGGCACGTTCCTCACGGTATTCCGACGGCCGGCCGTGGCGCCCCGTCGGTCTTGGCACCCCGTCGGGTGGCCTGCGACCGCTGGGATGTGGTCCGAGTCTCGTCCTTTGGGACGCTGAGTCAGGCTCTGACGAGATGCCGGCGGTGCGGCTGGGATACGCTCCTGCCGCAGCATCTACAGCTTGTCGAAGAGCCTTGCGCCGACCGCTTGGTTCGGTCGGATCGGCGCATTCGTGGGAGGCAGGACCTGGTGACCCGATCCTTCGGCCGAACTCGGCCGTTGCCCGCCGATGTCGAGATGGCGACTGCCTCCGACGCTCCGTCGGTGGGGAGCACGAACCGCGCGAGGAGCGTTGGTTGGCGCCCTGGCCGATCCGGTTCCCCGTGGCGGGCGCTACGGCTGGTGACCGGCTTCGCGCTGCTGGCGGTGGCGGCCACCGCGTGTGATGTACCCAACTTCGGTTTTCCGGCCGGGGTGACGGACCTCACGCCCCGCATCCTGAACCTGTGGCGGGGTTCTGCGATCGCGGCGCTCTCCGTCGGCGTGTTCACCTGGGGTCTGATCTTCTATGCGGTCATCGTGTTCCGCAAGAAGTCGGACGAGCTGCCCCGCCAGGTGCGGTACAACCTCCCGGTCGAGATCCTGTACACGATCGTGCCGCTGGTGATCGTTGCCGGGCTGTTCTACTACACCGCCCGGGACGAGGTCGTGATCGACAAACTTCCGGCCAAGCCGGACGTCACGGTCAACGTGATCGGTTTCCGGTGGAACTGGCAGTTCCGGTACCTCGACACGGGCCAGAACGGCACGATCCCGGTGGAGGTCACCGGCCAGCCCGGCGAACCTGCGGTGCTGGTACTCCCGCAGGGCCGCACGATCCGTTTCATCGAGACGTCCCCGGATGTCATCCACTCCTTCTGGGTGCCCGAGTTCCTGTTCAAGCGGGACGTCGTCCCCGGTCGGATCAACCAGTTCCAGCTCACGATCACCAAGACCGGGACGTTCATCGGTCGCTGTGCGGAGCTGTGCGGGGTCGATCACGATCGGATGAACTTCTATGTGAAGGTCGTCCCGGGTGACGAGTACGACCGGTTCATCGCCGAGCGGACCCGGCCGGCCGCGCTGAGTGCGGCCGGGGCGACCACCCAGACATCCGCCGGAACTACCACTCGCGGGAGCGGACAGTGACACTGGTGCACGAGCCGCCAGCCGGCCACGTCGAGGAACGCCACGCCACGTTGCGCACCAACCTGCTCGGTTATGTGCGCACGACGTCGCACAAGGACATCGCCGTGATGTACGGCGTGACGGCCTTCGCGTTCTTCCTCTTCGCCGGAATCATGGCCGAGATGATGCGGGCGGAGCTGGCCCGGCCAGGTCTGCAGTTCCTGTCGAACGAGCAGTTCAACCAGCTCTTCACCATGCACGGCACGCTGATGCTGCTGATGTTCGCCACGCCCATGGCGTTTGCGTTCGCGAACTTCCTGGTCCCGCTGCAGATCGGCTCGCCGGACGTGGCGTTCCCACGGCTCAACGCCCTGTCGTTCTGGTTCTTCCTCTTCGGAAGCCTGACCGTCATCGCCGGCTTCCTGACCCCGAACGGCGCGGCGGACTTCGGTTGGTTCGCCTATGCGCCGCTGAACAACGCGGTCTACTCTCCAGGTTCCGGCGCCGACCTGTGGATCCTGGGCCTGACGCTGTCAGGACTCGGCACCATCCTCGGTGCCGTCAACATGATCACAACGATCCTCTGTCTGCGCGCCCCCGGCATGACGATGTTCCGGCTGCCGATCTTCTGCTGGAACTTCCTCGTCACCTCGATCCTGGTGCTGGTGGCCTTCCCGGTGCTCGCCGGCGCGCTGCTGGCCCTGGAAGCCGACCGGCGCCTGGGTGCCCACGTGTTCGACGCGGCCAACGGCGGCGCGATTCTGTGGCAGCACCTGTTCTGGTTCTTCGGTCATCCCGAGGTCTACATCATCGCCCTGCCGTTCTTCGGCATCATCAGCGAGGTGCTGCCGGTCTTTTCCCGTAAGCCGCTGTTCGGGTACAAGGGCCTCGTCTTCGCCACGATCGGAATCGGAGCGCTGTCGGTAGCGGTGTGGGCGCACCACATGTTCGTCACCGGCGCGGTCCTGCTGCCCTTCTTCGCGTTCCTGTCCTTCCTGATCGCGGTGCCGACGGGTATGAAGTACTTCAACTGGATCGGCACCCTGTGGCGGGGTCAGATCAGTTTCGAGACGCCGATGCTCTTCGCGTTGGGCTTTCTCGTGACCTTCCTGTTCGGCGGTCTGACCGGTGTACTGCTGGCGAGCCCACCGATCGACTTCCACGTCAGTGACAGTTACTTCGTCGTGGCCCACTTCCACTACGTGGTATTCGGGTCGGTCGTCTTCGCGGCGTATGCCGGGATCTACTTCTGGTTCCCGAAGGTGACCGGGCGTATGCTCGACGAGAAGCTCGGGAAGATTCATTTCTGGACGCTGTTCTTCGGTTTCCATCTGACCTTCCTGATCCAGCACTGGCTAGGCGTCAAGGGCATGCCGCGACGGGTGGCCGACTACTCGCCGACCGACGGGTTCACCACCTACAACACGATCTCCACGGCCGGGGCCTTCCTGCTGGCCACGTCGACCCTGCCGTTCATGTACAACGTCTGGCGCTCCTACAAGAAGGGCGAGCTGGCCGTTGTGGACGACCCCTGGGGCTATGGAAACTCCCTGGAATGGGCGACATCCTGCCCACCGCCGCGGCATAACTTCCGCTCGCTGCCACGCATCCGGTCGGAACGGCCTGCCTTCGACCTGCATTATCCCCAGGCAGCCGGAACAATCGATTATCACGCCGCACCCGAGAGCAGATAAGCCGGGCCCGGAAGAAGCTGGAGCGGAGCAGCAGCCATGAAGATCGAGGGCGTCGTCTTCCTCGTGTTTGCGATTTTCTGCACGGTGGTCGACATCGTTTACTGGTTCACGTCGAAGGACCCGACCGGCACGGTCGCACTCGCCCTGTGCGGCAGCCTCGGCCTGCTCGTCGGCGGGTACCTGTTGTTCACCGCCCGCCGGATCGGAGCCCGGCCGCAGGATCTCCCCGATGCCGAGATCTCCGACGGCGCCGGCGAGCTCGGGCATTTCACCCCGGGCAGTTACTACCCCTTCTTCATCGCCGCCGGTGCCTGTCTGGTGTTGTTCGGCATCGTCTTCGGGGTGTGGCTGGCCCTTATCGGGGCAATCATGACAGTGACGTTCGTCGTGTGCCTGCTCTTCGAGAACTTCTGGCACCCGCCCGTACCGGAGAACTAGTGCGACCGCGATGCGTCCGCGCCGCCGACGTGGCCGCCGCTGACGTGGTGGATCAGACCGCCGCAGCCGCGGCGGTCTGACTCGTCCTGACCCATCGCCCCAGAGCAGCTTCGGCCGCACCGGAATCCAGCGCCCAGGCGGCCCGACCAAGCTGGCGGCCTAGCTGTTCGGTCACGGGTGCGGCAGTGGGTCCGGTCGCGGCGACCAGCGCGGCCGCGGCGGCGAGCAGGACTGCGTCACGCACCGGCCCGGCACGTCCCCCCGCGAGCAGCTCCCGGGTCACCGCGGCGTTGTAGGCGGCATCGGCTCCTCGCAGCGCCGTCGGATCGCCGGGGACGATACCGACGTCGCGTGGGTCGAAGGTCTCCATCCGCACCGCGCCGTCCACGACCATCCATACGGTTGACGTGGTCGTGGGCGTGAGCTCGTCGAGCCCGTCGTCACCGCGGAACACCAGCCCCCGCGTCCCGCGCGCGGCCAGAACACCGGCGACGACGGGCGCAAGCCGTGCGTCTGCGACGCCGACCGCCTGGCTTGCCGGGCGGCCCGGGTTGGTCAGCGGCCCGAGGATGTTGAAGACGGTGGGCACGCCGAGGTCACGCCTGGGCCCGCCGGCGTGTCGCATGGCCGGGTGGAAGACCGGTGCGAAGCAGAACGCCGCACCGGCCTCGGCGAGGCAGGTCGCGACGCCGGCGGGCGGTAGATCGATGGCGACGCCGAGTTCCAGCAGAAGATCGGCTGACCCGCAGGCCGAAGACGCGGCCCGGTTCCCATGTTTGATCACGGGGATGCCGGAGCCCGCGACGACCAGCGCAGCCATGGTCGAGATGTTCACCGAATGTGACTGGTCGCCGCCGGTTCCGCAGGTATCCACCGCGCGTTCACGGATGTCGTCGGGGAGGTCCAGCGGTGCTGCGTAGTCCAGCATCACCTGCGCCAGACCGCCGACCTCCTCGGCGGTCTCGCCCTTGGCCCGCAGGGCGACCACGAAGCCCGCGATCTGGGCGGGGGAGGCGTTGCCGGACATCACCTGGGTCATCGCCCACATGGTGTCGGGCGCGCCGAGGGCCTCGCCGCGCAACAGCGCGCCGAGGAGTGGGGGCCAGCCCTGCGCGGCCAAGCGTGGCCCGTCGGGGGGCCCGCTGTCGGTGGCCCTCTCCTCAACGGCCTCGCCGAATCCGGTCACAGCGGGGCTCAGGCACCCACAGCGGGGGCCGACCCGACCCGGCGAGCGGGTGCGCGTCGGGCGCGCAGCAGCGCGACGACGACCTCGGCGAGTTCGGCAGGGTCCACGGGATGGGTGAGCACGGCGTCCGCCTGCGACCAGGTGCCCAGCCAGCGGTCATCGCGACGGGCCACCAGCAGGACGGTGGGCGGGCAGTCCGGGATCTCGTTCTTGATCTGTCGGGACAGCCCCATGCCACCGACGGGCGCCGCCTCCGCATCCAGGATGCAGATATCGGCTTCCCGATGGTCCACCGCATCGATGACGGCGGCGCCGTCGGCCATCTCCAGGAACTCGACCGGCCCGACCTCGGGGTCGGGTAGCGGACCGATGGCGAGCTTCACCCGCTCGCGGACGTCGGGCTTGTCCGCGTACACGAGAACCGTACTCATGCGACCGCGAGCCTTTCGATCAAGTGGAACGCCGGCTGGGTGATGCCCGGTGGCCGGCGACTGATCCATCTTCCGCGAACGACGGCGGGATCGGACCGGGCGCCGGACGATTGGGAACCCGCCGGCAGGCTATCCGATGGCGCCTGCCGGCGGTGGCCCCGCCCGGTTGCGCCATGCTGACGCCGTTCGGGTGGCACGGATGACATAGATGTGTCGTTGGGTGTTTTGCCAGTTGCGGAGCTGTCGGAGCTGAGAGATAGTGAGACTCGTTCTCACTGCTGGTGCTGAACGTCGCCGGTAGTGAACGTGGACACCAACATCGGACGTGTCATGAACAGTCAGCAGGATCTCCGCCTCACCCCTCAGCGCCGCGCAGTGCTGGAGGTGCTCCGAGCCGCCCACGACCACCCGACGGCGGCGGAGGTCTACGATCGCGTCCGAGTGGTCGCGCCGGGCATCGGCGCCGCGACCGTCTACCGGGCCCTGGGGCTGTTGGTCCGGGCTGGGTTCGCCCTTGAGCTCAGCCTCGGCAACGGCGCGGCCGCCCGGTACGACGCGAATGTCGGGCGTCACGACCACGCGGTCTGCGACCGGTGCGGGCGGGCGGTGGACATAGATCTTCCTGTGCCGGTGGAGATGGTGGCCGCACTGTCGCGACACACCGGTTTCGCGATCACAGGCTACGACCTGCAGTTCCGTGGTCTGTGTCCGTCCTGCCAGACCGCAGGCCCGACAGTCGTAGGCCCGACCTAGGTGTCCCGTACGCGGGCCGGTAGCCAGCATCCCGGCCGTCACCCCGACGGCTGGGTTGATCACGATCGACAAAGGAGAGCCACATGCCGCAGCTTGACGGCACGAAGACCCACGAGAACCTCAAGGAGGCGTTCGCGGGCGAGAGCCAGGCGAACCGCCGCTACCTGTACTTCGCCCGCAAGGCCGACATCGAGGGCCTCACCGACGCCGCCGCGCTCTTCCGCGACACCGCTGAGGGCGAGACCGGGCATGCGTTCGGTCACCTGGACTTCCTCGCCGAGGTGGGCGACCCGGCGACCGGGGAACCGCTGGGCAAGACCACCAAGAACCTGGCCAGTGCCGTGGCGGGGGAGACCTACGAGTTCACGGCCATGTACCCGGGCTTCGCCAAGACCGCGCGCGATGAGGGCTTCGAGGAGATCGCGGACTGGTTCTCCACGCTCGCACGGGCCGAGAAGACCCACGCCGGACGCTTCAAGAAGGCGCTCGACGCGGTCGTCGCCGACGAAAAGGCCGAGCAGGAGGTCTGACCGCCCCTCTTGCCGGGCGCTCTAACAGCCGGACGGTGCTGCCTGGCGGTGCGGACGTGGTTGCCACCGCCCCGCCAGGCGGCCTTGCCGGTAGCTTTCTGTGGTCGGCCCCGTACCCATTGGATCGTTTGGGAGTTCCAACGATGGCACTTACTGTCGCTGACATCGTCACCGATCCCGAGGTCTATGCCGCCCAGCGGCCGGCTGCGCGCACCCGAATCCTCCCGGTCCGGGCGGAACGGCGAATCCGGGTCGGTGACATGTTCCTCTTCGAGTTCGAGAACGAGGAAACCCTGCGTTACCAGGTGCAGGAGATGGTCTACGCCGAGCGCCTGCGCAGCCCCGCGGATGTCGCCCATGAGATCGAGATCTATTCGCGACTGCTGCCCGCCAGCCACGCCCTGACCGCCACCGCCTTCATCGAGCTCGATGTCGCCGAGACCGTCCGCTCGGAGCTGGAGCGCCTCGCCGGTGTCCAGCGCAGCATCCGGCTCGAGATCGACGGGGTCCCGGTGCCTGGCGAGGAGATCCCCGGGCCGGACGAGGCCCCGAACATCCCGAGCCCGACCGTGTCCGTGCACATGCTGCGGTTCCCGCTCAGTGACTCCACCCGCGACGCCTTCCGGGATCCCGCCGTGCCGGTTGAGCTGGTCGTCGACCACCCCGCCTACAACGAGGCGACACCGATCACCGGTGCGGCCCGTAAAAGCCTGATTGCGGATCTCGCGCTGCGCGGCTGAGAGCACCGGCTCAACCGGTTCAACCGGCCGACGGCTCCATGGGTCGGCGGGCGGGCCCGGTGTCACCGGCGGGCGGGCCCGGTGTCACCGGCGGCGAGCCTGGCCAGCCAGGCGTTGTACGCAGCCTCCCGGGCGACCAGTTCGGCCTCCGGGTCCGGCTCGGGGTCGGTTTCCGGGATCTGTTGCGGTTCCTGATCGGCGGTGGCCGACCCCGGGGCAGCGGACGCGGCCAGTCGTTCGAGTCGGTCCAGTCGGCGGTCCTCGCGGGCGGCTTCGCGCCCGTCAGCCCGCGACCACTGGATGAACAGGGCGACGAACACCATCGCACCGACCAGCTCCCCCGCGGCCCACATGAGCCCCGCGCCGGTCTGCTGGTCGCCCAACAGGCTCGACCCCCAGCTCCGGTCCAGCGAGGAGTACCAGGCCGCGGCGAAGACCTCGTTTGTCGTGAACATCGCCAGCGCCCACAGCGCGTGCAGCGGGAACGTCACGAACAGCAGGATGAGGCGTCCCCAGTAAGGCAGCCGGCCGGGGACGGGGTCAAGCCCGATGATCGGCCAGTAGAACAGGCAGCCGACCACCAGGAAGTGGATGTGCAGGAAAAGGTGCAGCACCGGATGCCGCAACGATGACTCGTAGAGACTGGTGAAGTACAAACCGTACAGGCTCACGATGAACAGGCCGAAACCGACCAACGGGAAGGCCATCACCCGGGCCACCTGGCTGTGCAACGCCGCCACCAGCAGCCCACGGGAGCGCCGCGGAAGGGCGCGCAGCGCGAGCGTGATCGGGGCCCCGAGCGCGAGCGGGATCGGGGCGACCGTGCCCAGCAGCATGTGCTGCATGGCGTGGGCGCTGAACAGCGCGGTGTCGTAAGCCGCGATTCCGCCCACGAGTGCGTACCCGACGACGAACAGACCGGCGAGCCAGGACGCCGTCCGCCACGGGTTCCAGGCGTCACCGCGATCTGTGAGCCTGCGCACTCCGAGCAGGTACAGCCCTGCCATCGTGGCGATCAGAAGCAGCGGTCCGGGTTCGGGTGTCAGGTGCAGGAGCATCCGTCCGACCGTCGGTGGGGGCGGCAGTTGTCCCTGGCCGGGCAGTGCAAACACGTCCTGGGGAGCTACCGGGACAAGCGTGCTGGGATTGGTCACAGGCTCCGTCACCTCGCTTCGGCCGGGGCACGCCAGCACCCTCGACAGCTCGTAGTCCTACCGAATGTCGAACCTACGGTGGCGCCTGGCCGAACGCGTGCCAGAATGACCGACGTGGCCTCCGCCCCCGTCCTTGAGAAGGCTCCGCCGCCGCACCCCACGGCCAACCGTCCCTCGATGGTTTCCGTGGGAACGATCGTGTGGCTGTCATCGGAGCTGATGTTCTTCGCGGCCCTGTTCGCGATGTACTACACGATCCGGTCGGTCAACAGTGACAACTGGCCGCCGATCACCGGCGATCCCGCGGGGTCCGAGATCGGCCCGGTTCACCTGCACGTCGGTTACGCGCTCGTCTTCACCACGATCCTGGTGTTGTCGAGCCTGACCTGTCAGCTGGGCGTCTTCGCCGCGGAACGAGGCGACGTCTACGGCCTGCGTCGCTGGTACCTCATCACGCTGGTGATGGGTGCGGTGTTCGTGGGCGGCCAGGCGTGGGAGTACTTCCGCGAGAACGAGTTCTCGATCTCGTCGCATGCCTTCGGGTCCGTCTACTACCTCACGACCGGCTTCCACGGGCTGCACGTGATCGGCGGGCTGGTGGCCTTCGTGATCGTCCTCGTCCGGTCGACCTACGGCAGATTCACCCCTGAGAAGGCGACCTCGGCGATCGTGACGTCGTACTACTGGCACTTCGTCGACGTCGTCTGGATCGGCCTCTACGCGACCATCTACCTCCTCCAGTGAGCGACATGACTGCATCCTTGGGCGCTGCCCGCGCATCCCGACGCCGGCATCGGCGTTCCTCCGCTGTCGTCCTCCTGATGGCGCTTGCGGCCACCGGGCTGCTGTGGACCGCGCTCGCGCCGCGCGGGACGGCCCAGAGCACCCCCGATGCCAACGAGGCCGTCCGGGCGGGCCGGGCGCTGTACCTCCAGGGCTGTTCAAGCTGCCACGGGTTGAACGCCCAGGGCGGTGGCCAGGCCCCGAGTCTCGTCGGGGTCGGGTCTGCCGCCGTGGACTTCCAGGTGAGCACGGGTCGGATGCCGCTCGCCGCACCGGGCGCGCAGGCCGAGCGCAAGGACCCGATCTACAGCCAGACCCAGATCGACCAGTTGGCCGCCTACGTCGACAGCCTCGGTGGCGGCCCGAAGACGGCGATTGTGACCAAGAACGCACTGGATGACGCGGACCTGGCCCAGGGCGGGGAGCTCTATCGGGCGAACTGCGCCCAGTGCCATCAGGCGGTGGGCGCGGGTGCCCCGCTCACGTACGGCAAGTACGCACCCGATCTGAGCAGGGCCACTCCGACACAGATCATCGATGCCATGCGGACCGGCCCCGAGTCGATGCCCGTGTTCGGCCCCGGACAGATCGACCCTGCCGGCGCTGTGGCAATCGCGAAGTACGTGAAGTACGTCACCGCGGCGCCGAGCGCCGGTGGTAGCACGCTCGGCAAGTACGGCCCGGTTCCCGAGGGACTGCTGGCCTGGCTGGTCGGAATCGGTGGCCTGCTCGCGGTGTGCATGTGGATCGGAGCGAGGCAGAAGGTATGAGCAAGCGAGACGACGAGACGTCCGGGCCGGACGTTCCCGCCGAGGGCGAGAGCATCTTCGACCGCGCCAAGCCCGAACCGCGCCCGGGCCGCGGCGACGGTCCCGAGCAGCTGGGTACCCCCCCGCACCAGACCGACTCGACTCAGGAGGGCTCAACGGTCCTGCTGGCCGAGCCCGATGAGCGGGCCGCGGCCATCCCCACGGCCCACGCCGAGGAGATCGACCGCCGGGCCGAGCGTAGGGCCGAACGGCTGGTGGCGTTCTGGTTCATGGTCTCGGTGGTCGGGACGATCGGTTTCGTGGTCACCAACTTCGTCGGTGACAAACATGCCGAGTACTACACCCCGTGCATGGGCACCGCACTGGGCCTGGCCATGGGCGGCATCGGATTCGGGGTCATCCTCTGGGCGAAGCGCCTCATGCCGCATGAGGAGGCCGTCCAGGAGCGTCATCCCTTCGCCTCCTCGGCTGAGGAGATCGCCGTCACCGAGGAGACGGTCGCACTCGGTTTCGCCGATACCGGCCTTGCCCGCCGACCGTTGGTTCGCCGCACCATGCTGGGCGCGGGAAGCGTGCTCGGCGCCCTGCTGGTGGTGCCGTTGCTGAATCTGAGCAACCGCAAGCCGGGCGATCAGCTCAAGCACAGCCACTGGGCCAAGGGTGCCCGGTTGGTGAACGGAGAAGGTAATCCGGTCGCGCTCGGTGACATCGCCATCGGTGGTATAGAGACCGTCTTCCCGGCGATCCCGGTGACCGCGGCCGACGGCAGCGTCCGGTTCGAGCCCCAGCTGACCCTGCACCAGAAGGCCGACAGCGTCACCATCCTCATCCGGCTCCCCCCGGATGCGAACCGACCGCGGCCGGGGCGGGAGGACTGGGCCTACGACGGCCACGTCGCCTACTCCAAGATCTGTACCCACGCGGGTTGTCCGGTCAGCCTCTATGAGGCGCAGACCCATCACCTGCTGTGCCCCTGCCACCAGTCGGTGTTCAACGTTCTGGACGGATGTCGAGCGATCTTCGGTCCGGCCAGCCGATCCCTGCCACAGCTGGCGATCGCTGTTGATGACGACGGGTATTTCATCGCACGAGACGGCGACTACACCGAGCCCGTCGGTCCCGCCTTCTGGGAGCGTCCATGACCACCGTCCCGCCACCCTCCCTGGTCAAGCGACCCGGTCCGGTCCGCAAACTCAACCGGGCCGTCGACGAGCGCTTCGGGTCCCAGGCCGCGCTGCGCCGCAACCTCAACAAGGTGTTCCCTGATCACTGGTCTTTCATGATCGGGGAAATTGCCCTCTACAGCTTCGTCATCCTGGTTCTGACCGGCATCTATCTGACGCTGTTCTTCGACCCGAGTAACGTCGAGATCCCCTACAACGGCTCCTTCATCCCGTTGCGGGGTGTGGAGATGAGCCGGGCCTACGCCTCGACCCTCGACATCAGCTTCGACACCCGGGCGGGGCTGGTCTTCCGTCAGATCCACCACTGGGCGGCACTGCTGTTCGTCGCCTCAATCGTGGTGCACCTGATGCGGGTGTTCTTCACCGGCGCCTTCCGCAAGCCTCGCGAGGTCAACTGGCTGATCGGCGTCGGGCTGCTGGTGTTGGGGATCCTCGAGGGTTTCGCCGGCTACTCGCTGCCGGATGACCTGCTGTCGGGTACCGGGCTGCGTATCGCGGCCTCGATCGCACAGTCGATCCCCGTCATCGGAACCTGGACGTCGTTCCTGGTCTTCAACGGCGAGTGGCCGGGTGACAACTTCATCCCCCGGCTGTATGTAATCCACATTCTGCTGGTGCCGGGGATCCTGCTGGCGCTGATCGGCGCCCATCTGGGCATCCTGTGGCACCAGAAGCACACAGATTTCCCCGGGCCGGGCAAGACCGAGCACAACGTCATCGGGCATCGCGTCTTCCCGATCTTCGCGGTGAAGTCCACCGGGTTCTTCATGCTGGTGTTCGCGATGCTCGCCCTGCTCGGTGGTCTGGCACAGATCAACCCGATCTGGAGCTTCGGCCCCTATGACCCGGGTAACGTCAGCTCGGCGTCGCAGCCCGACTGGTACATCGGCTTCCTCGACGGATCGACTCGACTGTTCCCACCGTGGGAGTTCCGCGGGCTCGGGCATACCGTCCCGGCGGTGTTCTGGCCGACCGTCGTGCTGCCCGGAATCCTGTTCACGCTGCTGGCGGTGTACCCCTTCCTGGAGGCGAAGTTCACCGGGGATTCCGCATCGCACAACCTGCTCCAGCGACCGCGCGACGCCCCGGCCCGCACCGGTTTCGGGGCCATGGCCATCAGTTTCTATCTGGTGCTGTGGATCTCCGGTGGTAACGACGTCATCGCGAAGACGTTCGACATCTCGTTGAACGCCATGACCTGGGCCGGCCGGATCGGTTGCATCATCGTCCCGCCGATCGCCTTCACGGTGACCAAGCGGCTCTGTGTGCACCTGCAGGCCCGTGACCGGGACGTCACCGAGCACGGTGTCGAGACCGGGATCATCCACCAGCTGCCCGACGGGGAGTTCGTGGAGCAGCATCGTCCGAAGTTGCCGCCGACGCCGGACCACCGGCGGGTACCGACCGACCGGGTGGCGTTGCCGGGCGGGGAAAACGGGCATGCCACGGGCGGTCTCGTCCGCCGCGCAGGCAAGGCGGTGACCGGGTTCTTCGTCGAGGGGGAGGAAGCGGAGGGCGGTCCGCGCGAGGCCACCGGCGAATCTCCTGACCAGCCTGCCGGCAGACACTGAGCACGACAGGTACTGAGCACGGCAGGTAGCGACCTGCTCCATCCCGGCCGAGGGCTGGTGCGTCCGAGACCCGGACGCACCAGCCCTCGGCTTTTCGCTGCCCGCCGGCGGGGGCCTGACCACCGACCAGGTGACGGGAGAGCCGGAAGAGCAGATAGTTAGTTGCACGAAGGAAACGATGTGGAGGTCGGATGTCTGTCGAGCACCCCGTGCCCGTCGCGCCCAGTGCGGCGTCGGGCGACCCACCAGCCCTTGCCGTGAGGGGCCTGACCTACCGGTTCGGTGAGCACACAGCGGTCGACGCGATCGATCTCGATCTCAATGCCGGCGAGATCATCGGGCTGCTCGGGCCGAACGGGGCCGGCAAGACCACGGCGATCCGTGCCATCGTCACGCTGCTACGGCCGGTCGCCGGGTCGGTGCACGTGTTCGGTGTGGACGCGGTACGCCATCCGATCCGAGCACGTCGCCTCATCGGCTACGTGCCGCAGATGCTCTCGGCCGACTCGGGGCTGACCGGACGGGAGAACGTGGCGCTGTTCGCGGGCCTGTTCGATGTGCCGCGGCGCCAGCGCCGGGCCCGGGTCAACGACGCCATGGCCGCGATGGGGCTGACCGAGGTCGCCGACCGGATGGCGCGGACCTACTCGGGCGGGATGGTGCGTCGTCTCGAGCTGGCTCAGGCGCTGGTCAACGCACCGCGCCTGCTGATCCTCGACGAGCCGACCGTCGGGCTGGACCCGATCGCCCGCGACAGTGTGTGGGAACACGTCCAGGGTCTGCGGGCCGAGTACGCGATGGCAGTCCTGCTCACCACCCATTATATGGAGGAAGCGGACGTCCTGTGTGACCGGGTTGCGCTCATGCATGCCGGCCGGGTACGCGCCGTCGGTGTTCCGAGCGAGCTAAAGGCTGCGCTCGGCGCGCAGGCGAGCCTTGAGGACGTATTCCGCCAGCACACCGGTGGTGCATGTGAGCCCGGTGAGGAAGGAGCTTTCAATGGCGTCCAGCACATCCGCCGTGTCGCCAGCCGGGTTGGTTGAGCGCGGCGGCCTGCGGGGTTCTCCTGCCGGAACCGGCTTCGATCAGGACCTCGACGGACCCCTCGGCGCGGCGCGTCTGCTCGTCCGGCGGCTCGCGACACTGTCGCTGGTCGAACTGCAGAAGCTGCGCCACGACCGGGTGGAGCTTTACACCCGGGCCGTCCAGCCGGCACTGTGGTTGCTTGTTTTCGGGGTGACGTTCAACCGGATCCACGCCATTCCGACCGGGTCCGTGCCGTATCTTGACTACCTGGCGCCGGGGATTCTCGCCCAGTCCGCACTGTTCATCTCGATCTTCTACGGCATCCAGATCATCTGGGACCGGGACGCGGGCGTCCTAGCCAAACTCATGGTGACACCGACACCCCGCACGGCGCTGGTCACGGGTAAGGCATTCGCGGCCGGCGTGCGCGCGTTGATACAGGTGGTCGTCGTCCTACTGCTGGCAGCGGTGCTCGGCGTGGGGCTGATCGCCAATCCGTTGAAGATCTTTGGCGCGATGGTCGCGGTCGTGCTCGGTTCGGGGTTCTTCGCGTGCCTGTCGATCGTGATTGCCGGGCTGGTGCTCTCCCGGGACCGGCTGATGGGGATCGGCCAGGCAATCATGATGCCGATGTTCTTCGCGAGTAACGCCTTGTACCCGGTGGCGATCATGCCGACCTGGGTCCGTGTGGCCAGCTATCTCAACCCGTTGAGCTATCTTGTCGACGCGTTGCGCGGCCTGCTTATCGGCACAGACAGCCATCTCATGCTGGATTTCACCGTCCTCACGGGCTCCGCGGTGTTGACGATCCTCACCGCCAGCGCCCTGCTCGGCCGACTGGCGCGCTGATCAGGAAGGCAGAAGATGCCGGTTTGACTCTGAGTCAGAACAGGCTCTTGCTGTAGCCACCGTCCAGACGAATGGTCTCACCGGTCAGAAAAGCGGCCTGCTCGGAGCAAAGGAACGCGACGAGGGCTCCCATTTCGGCCGGACGTCCCCAGCGACGGACGGGGACCTCCTGCGCGTAGTACGCCTCGTCCTTGACGTTCTGGGATCTGAGGTAATCTTCCGCCAGCTCGCTTCGGAAGGGCCCGGTTGCCACGATATTGGCTGTAATGCCGTGTTCGCCGTACTCCTCGGCGAGCGTCTTCATCATTCCGGCGACCCCCACCCGCAGGTTGGCGAGCACCAGCGGATCGCGGTGGTGCGGGGTCTTGAGGCAGATCGACGCGATGTTGACCAGACGTCCCCAGCCTTTTTCCATCATGTTCGGAATGACTTCCCGGGTCAGGTAGACCTGGCTCATGATGAACTGGTCGTTGGTGCGCAGGAAATCCTCGTCCGAACAGTTGAGGAAGCCCCGTCCGTAGTCGTCGCCGGGTAGCGGGCCGGGTGGGTTCGTCACGAGGATGTCAGGTGCTCCGAAGGCACGTCGCGCTGCCTCGATGATTTCGAGGGCTCCCGCGGTGGTGGTCATGTCCGCGACCACGCCCAGCGCGCTGCCGCCCGTGCTTTCGATCTGCTCGGCGGTCGCCTCCACGATGTCGGGTTGACGACCCGTCAGGACGACCGCGGCACCCTCCTTCGCCAGCTCGACCGAGATCGCGCGACCGCATCCGCGACTGCCGCCGGCGACGACGGCGACCTTGTCCTTCAGGCCCAGGTCCATGTGCTCTCCTCGATCGGATACTGGTCACAAGTGGTGCAAAAGTATGCCGATATGAGGCACGGGTCGAGGCGTTGGCCGAAATGTCCCTAATATATGCCTGTCAGCGGGCGCGTCCCAGCCGGAACACTTCCCGAGCGGCGCCGGTCGCGGGTGAGGCCCACTCGCCGTCCACGCTGACCAGACGTACACCGGGTCCGGACAGCCAGTGGTGGATGCGCTCGGTTTCCGCCGCGCTGGCGCACGGCGTGGGCCCGGGGCCCGGACGCACGGTCTCGGCGCTGGCCTGTGTCGCGGCGATCCAGGGACGCGGATCGGTGCGTGGCGGTGTGCTGGTCGCCGCGACCAGCCTGCCGTGGCGGATCACCGCGATGTCCCAACCGCCCTCGGGGGTCGGCGCTGCCGCCGTCATCTCGGCCACGCCGGCCAGCGCCGACAGCCGTTGCAGCCGCTGAGCGCCGTGCAGAAAGGCCAGCAGCCGGTCCCGCTCGACGGCGGCGTCCTCGAAGCGCTGCTGGGCGGCGAGGCTGTCGATGCGCGTCCGCGCGGCGGCAACGATCACGGACGGGTCGGTGGTCATGGCCCGACGGGCCGCCTCCACATGCCGGGCATAGTCCTGCAGGCTTTCCCGCCCGTCGCATGGTGCTCCGCACCGTCCCATATCCGCGAGAGCGCAGGCCGGCACCGACCGCCGTGGCGACAACCGGGCGGTGCACTGCCGCAGTGGAATCGCCGCGTGGATCGCGGCCGCGGCGAGATCGGCGGCGGCGGTACCTGAGAACGGGCCGAGATAGGTGCCGGCGTCGCGAACCGCCCGCACCCGGGCCAGCCGTGGAAACGGCTCGTCGGTGATCCGTAGGTAGACCGCCCGCTCCGGATGCCGCGACCGGCGGTTGTACGGGGGTTTGTGCTCGGCGATCAGTCTCAGCTCACGAACCTCGGCCTCCAGCGCATGCGCGCACGCGATCGCCTCCACCCGATCGGCCGCCGCCACCATCTCGGCCATCCGTGCCCGCGGCTCGCTCGCGGTGAAGTAGGAGCGGACCCGGGCGCGGACCGATCGTGAGGTCCCGATGTACAACGGCCGGCCGGCGCGATCGCGGAAGACATAGACCCCGGGACCGGTCGGCAGCCCGTCCGCCAGATGCCGCTTGCGCCGCTGCGCTGGGGAGACCTTCCGGGTGAAACCGTGGACGTCCTCCAGGGTGGTCACGCCGAGAGTGCCGAGCCGTTCGAACAGTCCGTGCAGGACGGCGACGGTCGCGCGTGCATCCGCGAGCGCCCGGTGACTCGGCTCGCTGTCGGCGCGGAAGAGGCGGGCCAGCGACGCCAGCTTGCAGTCCGGGCTTTCATCTTTGGTCACGATCTGGCGGGCGATGCGGACGGTGTCCAGATGTTCCCAGTCGGGGACCGGGTAGCGGCCGCGTGCGCACGCCGCCCGCAGAAAGCCGAGGTCGAAGGGGGCGTTGTGGGCGACCAGGACGCTGCCGTGGGCGAACTCCAGGAAGGCCGGCAGAACGGCGTCGATGGACGGCGCGGTGGCGACCATCGCGTTGGTGATTCCGGTCAGGACCGAGATGAACGGCGGTATCGGTGCGGCGGGCCGCACCAACGTGGCCATCTCCGCGAGGACCTGCCCACCACGGACCTTGACCGCGCCGAGTTCGGTGATCTCACTGTCGGCGGTACGGATGCCAGTGGTCTCCAGGTCCACGACGACAAAGGTGACATCCCGCAGGGGCCGGCCCAGTTCCTCGAAGCTGGCCTGCCGTGGTCCAGGTCCAGGTCCAAGCCCGGATGGGGCCGGGGCCGGGGACGTCGAGAACGGCGTCGGCGCGGTCCGATGGTGGCCTCCCGGCGCTGGCGAGAACGGGCTCATGCCCGCGCAAGGTACAGCCAGCCTCGGACAGCTTCAGCCTCGGACTGGTTCCGTGGCTGACAGGGACAGCCCGCGAGACCCTATTGCCAACCGGGCCTGCCGTCCGCACCCGTTCCGGTAGGTAGTTTTTGTCATGATAACGACCGTTTTTACCTACGCCCGGCCGGTGGCGGCACGAGGGGTAGGTGACTTTCGCCGCAATGGCAGCAGTTTTGACCTACGGCTGCGGTGTCGGCTAGTGAGGTATCACGCGCAGGGCGGGGCGAACCCCTCGCGACCACCTGTGGTGAGCACCGTACGGCCCCTCATCTGACCGGCTCGGATGCCGATAGTGTCCGGGCATGGCCAGCATCTTCACCCGGATCATCAATCGCGAGCTGCCCGGGCGGATCGTCTATGAGGACGATCACTGCGTGGCGTTCCTGACGATCGCCCCACTCACACCCGGGCACACACTGGTGGTCCCGCGGCTCGAGGTCGACCACTGGATTGATCTTCCATCGGACGTGCTGGGGGAGTTGTGGAGCGCGGCGGCCACGGTGGGCCGGGCTGTGGACAGGGCGTTCCACCCCCGGAAGGTGGCCGCGCTGCTGGCCGGCCTGGAAGTACCCCACGTCCACGTACACATCGTCGCGATCGACTCCGAGGCCGAGCTTTCCTTTGCCAGAGCTGACCAAAATCCCGACCCGGCAGCGCTGGATGACGCGGCTGACCGGATCCGGGCCGCCCTGAAGTAGGTCACGCCAGCGTATTAACATTTTGCCTGGACGAAGTACGTAAATCGAGCTATTCGGGCTATTGAGACTATCGGGGCTGGAGCGAATCGTCAGAGACCGCTGGCGATCCGGATGGGTCGGGCTGCGCCCTATACGCTGGTGCGTCATCGTTGTTCCCATCGCGCCCCGGAGTCTGCGCCGTGCCCGTCGACCTGCCCGGACCGCATACCCGCTGGCGGTGCGGGATATGCGGTAATCTGACCCGTTTCGATGTGGCGAGGACGGTGCGGTCACGGGACTACGTCCACGTCGATCTTGCCGGTGCCTCCCGCGTGGAGGAACGGGACGTCGTGGACGAGAAGATCGAACACGTCTGGTGTCGTTGGTGCGGTGCGGTGGACAGCGTGGTGTGCGAGCCTCGGCCGGCGTCCGGGTGAGCGAGCCACTGCCGCCCAACGTCCGGGCCCAGGTCGTCGCGTTTGCCGCTGACACCCTCGCAGACCTTGCGGAGCAGGATGTGCCGGCCCCGCTCATCGCGGTGCGGCGCTTCATCCCGTCGCGACGTGCCCGGCTCGGCGCTACGCCGTTGGCCGCCGCGATCGCGAACGACACGGTGTTTCGCGGGCGGGTGGCCGAGCGGGTCCGGCTCGCCCTGCCCGACCTCGTGGCCGCGCTCTCCTCGGCCGAGGGACCGCCGGAAGCTGCGCCACCGGAGGAGATCGCGGCCGTCGCCTATGTCCTGCGCCTACCTGGCTGGGAGCGGATGGTCGAGGCTGCGGCCCAGGAGCTGGCCGAGGCGGCGGCGGCGGCGCTCGCCGCGCAGGCTGCCGGGACCGCCGCGCGTCTGAGCGATCAACTTGAGGCGTTGAAGCGCAGCTCAAGGGTTGAGAGCGACCAACTGCGCGACCGCCTGGCGGTGGCCCGGACCGAGGTCGAGGATGCCCGCAGGCGGCTGCGATCGTCCGCTGACCGGATTCGTCGGGCCGAGCTGGACGCACAGGATGCCGTGCAAGCCGCTGAGCGGATACGTGACGAGGCGGTTACCGCGGCCCGTGAGGCCGAGACCGAATCCCGTCGGCTGCGACAGCGGGTCACCGAGCTTGAGGCCGCGCTGGCCGCGGCACGGCGCGGCAGCCGAGAAGCCAGATCCGTGGAGGATGTCCGCCTGCGCGTTCTGCTCGACACCCTGATGGCTGCCGCGAACGGATTCCGAAAGGAGCTCTCGTTGCCGACGGCGGTACGGCGGCCCGCCGATGTCGCAGGGCGCGAGGATGATGACGCGATACTGTTCGATCCGTTCTGCGGAGTGGGCGCGCGCGGCCTCGCCGAGGACGATCCCGGGGTTGTCGACGAGGTCCTCGCGATCCCCGGCGTTCACCTCATTGTTGACGGCTACAACGTGACCAAACGTGGCTATGGATCGTTGACTTTGCAGGCACAGCGTGCGCGGCTGTTGTCGGGGCTCGGTGCACTGGTCGGACGTGCGCCGGAGAGCGAGATCACGGTGGTCTTCGATGCGACCGCGGTGATCGCGCGGCCGGTTGGGGTGACCGCGCCTCGCGGGGTGCGGGTGGTGTTCAGCCGGTCCGGCCAGCTTGCCGACGAGGAGATCATCCGGTTGGTGCGGGCCGAGCCGGCGGGCCGTCCGGTGGCTGTGGTGACCTCCGACCGGGAGGTGGCGGAGACAAGCCGGATGTCAGGTGCCCGGCCGATCCCGTCCGCGGCGCTGCTGACGCGCCTCGACCGGTCCTGAGTCGGCTGGCCTGAGCTGACCGGGCCTGGGCGCTCCAACGGTCGCGAGAAGTTGTCGGACCCTGCGGCTACGTTGCGTCTCGGCGGCACACGGCGCTCGTGTTGCCGAAGGCATTGAGAAATCTCGACGTAGCCGGCCGGTAGCCGGCCGGAAAGGCGGACACGATGCTGATCGACTGTGACACCTGCGTAGTTCGCGGGGATGCCTGTGGTGACTGTGTGCTCCACCTCCTGCTCGCGCCCGAACGTGTGGCCGACTGGGACGAGGCCGAACAGCGGGCGCTGGCGGTGCTGGCGGATGCCGGCCTGGTGCGGCCGATGACGCCGTGGCCGCAGCCTGTGCCGGTCGCGTTGCCCCCTGCAGTCTCGTCCCCTGCAGTCTCGTCCCCTGCAGTCTCGTCCCCTGTTGCCTTGGCGCCCGTTGGGTCCGGGCCTTCGCGGCACTCGCACTCGCCCGTACAGCGCTCACGTGGACGTGCACGTAGAGCCGGCTGACCGCCGCGGCAGTGGCGAAGGCCGTCCGCAATCGGGCGCCTGGGCAGCGCCGCCGGGCGGCACGGTGGAACAACCGCCGCAGCCTGGCACGCCGGAACAGCTGAAACGGTGGCCGCGACGACGCTCGTTGGTGGCTGTGTCAGTGGCGCTTGTCCTCGCCGTAGCTGCCGTGGGGGCGCTGCTGGTCGCCGTGGCTCCCTGGGATCATGCCGGGGCGGTCCGGACGCCGCCGGTCGACCGGCTGACCGTCACGGGCGAGGGGGCGTCGTCCGTCACGGTCGCGCAGGTTCGCCACGATGCCGGTGACGCTCTGCGCTACGTACGTGGTGTCTGGGACGGCGAGTGGTCCGCTCATGTCGTGGTCGACGTTCCCCCGGACGGCGCCGGGTTCCGCAGCCGAGTAGGCCGCGCGAGCGTGGACGGTGAGGCGGCGGTCGCGCTGATCCCACGGGTGGGTGAAGCCGGGCCGTCGGCCCGGGAAGCCGCGCGTGTGATCATCAACCCCGATGTCTATGAACGGCTTTCAGCTGAGGGCCGACAGGTGGTGCTACGCCACGAGCTGACCCACCTGGCGAGCGCGAATGTGACCGGCCCTGGCACCCCTACCTGGTTGGTCGAGGGTCTCGCCGAGACCGTGGGCCATGGCGATGTCGCCCTGAGCGTGACCCGGGCAGCCACCGAGCTTGCGGCTGAGGTCCGCTCTGGTTGGCTGCCGGACGCACTGCCGGATGACGCGGCGTTCACCGCCGCGGACGGGACGGTTCCCCGCAGCTACCAGGAGGCCTGGCTCGCCTGCAGGCTGATCGCGGAGACGGTCGGCCTGGACGGGCTCATCGGTTTCTACCGGCGGGTGGGGTCGGGAGAAGGCGACCCGCGTATCCGGCTCGCCGCCGGTTTTCAGGCGTTCCTCGGCACTACCGAGGCCGGGTTCGTCCTCCGTTGGAGGTCCTATCTGCGTACGCGGTTGTCAACCGACGCCGACGTGCGACCACCGGGTTGAGCCGGCTGCCGAGCCGTCCGCGGAACAGGAGAATATGGCCCGATGCAGGTGCTTGTTGTGACCAACGATTTTCCACCCCGTCCGGGTGGAATTCAGGCGTATGTACATAATTTTGCCAGTCGGCTTCCCGGTACGCAGGTGACCGTGTACGCCCCCGCGTGGAAGGGCGCGGCGGCCTTCGACGCCGCCGCGCCCTTCCCGGTGGTGCGCCATCCGACTTCGATGATGTTGCCGACGCCGGACGTGCTGCACCGGGCCCGGGGGATCGCCCGGTCGCACGGCTGCGATGCGGTCTGGTTCGGAGCCGCGGCGCCGCTGGGACTGCTCGCGACCGGGCTGCGCCGCGATCCGGGAGTGCGCCGGATCATCGCGAGCACCCACGGCCATGAGGTGGGTTGGGCGGCGTTGCCGGGTGCACGCCAGGTGCTGCGCAGGATCGGCCGGTCGGTTGACGCCGTGACCTATCTCACCGACTACACCAAGGTGCGCCTCGCGCCGGCGTTCGGCCGTCACCCGACCCTGACCAGGTTGCCCAGCGGCGTTGACACCGAGTTCTTCCGACCGGGTGTCGGGCGCGACGACATCCGCAAGCGTCACGGGCTGATCGACCGCCCGGTCGCGGTGTGCGTGAGCAGACTGGTCGGGCGAAAGGGCCAGGACATGCTGATCAGAGCCTTGCCGGCCTGGCGTCGCAGGGTTCCCGGAGCAGTCCTGCTGCTGGTCGGTGGGGGACCACACCGAGCGTCGCTCGCCCGCCTGGCCCGCGAGGTCGGAGTGGACAAGCATGTGGTGATGACGGGTTCCGTGCCGTGGGAGGAACTGCCCGCCCATTACGCCGCCGGCGATGTGTTCGCCATGCCGTGTCGGACGAGGCTGGGCGGCCTGGAGGTCGAGGGGCTCGGCATCGTCTACCTCGAAGCGTCCGCCACGGGTCTGCCGGTGGTGGCCGGGCGCAGCGGCGGAGCGCCGGACGCGGTGCTCGATCGGCGGACCGGCATGGTGGTCGACGGTCGTGACCTGGGGCAGATCACCGATGCTGTCGGAGGTCTGCTGGCCGATCCCGAGCGCGCGCGGGCGATGGGTGCGGCTGGCCGCGCCTGGGTCGAGGTGGCCTGGCGCTGGGACGTTCTCGCGGCCAGGCTGCATGACCTGATCGCGTCCGCCGGATAACGGCCAGGACGGGCGTCGGCGGCGTTGTGCGCACCCATGCCCACACGTGGAGGGTTCCCACTTTCGTGGACAGTTTGAGATCAAAATGATCTATGATCGTGACATGAATCTTCGAGGCTAGACTGACCGGGCATGAGGGTACACGTGGTCAGTGACGTCCATGGGCGTGCCGACGCGCTTGCCGCCGCGGGGAAGGGCGCCGACGCCTTTGTCTGCCTGGGCGATCTCATTCTCTACGTGGACTACCGCGATTACGGTCGTGGGATAATGGGGGACCTGTTTGGTCCGACGGCGGTTGGACGAATGATTCAGTTACGGACCGAGCAGCGTTTCGACGAGGCTCGGGACTGGTCTCGTGGTCTGTGGGCGACGTTGGGTGACAATCGCCAGGAGGTCATCGAAGGGGCGATCCGCAAGCAGTACGAACAGATGTTCGATGCTTTTCCGACGCCGACTTTTCTGACCTATGGCAATGTGGATCTTCCGCATCTTTATCAGGACTACCTGCGCGACGGTGTCACGCTCCTGGACGGCCAGACGACCGAGATCGGTGGGCTGCGTTTCGGCTTCGTGGGCGGCGGTCTGCGTACTCCGATGCGCACTCCCTACGAGATCGACGATGATGTCTATGCCGCGAAGGTCGCAGCCCTCGGGGTGGTGGATGTGCTGTGCTGCCACATTCCGCCGCACCTACCCGAGCTCGTGTACGACACGGTCGCTCGGCGTTACGAACGGGGCAGCGTGGCGGTGCTGGAGGCCATCCACGAGATCCAGCCCAGGTATGTGCTTTTCGGGCATGTCCACCAGCCATACCGGGAGGTTCTCGAGATCGGACGCACACGGTGCGTGAACGTCGGGCATTTCAACGCCCGGGGGACGCCGTTCGTGCTGGAGTGGTAACGGCCGTACGGGCCTGCGGGCCATCCGGTAGCCTCGACGACCGGTCACGATGATTATCCTGGCCTCCAGCGGGCGGAAGGCTGTGCGATCATAGCTCTTCCCGCGTCGGGGTTCCCGAGCTCCGGGAGACTCCGAGGAACCTGGAGAACCGGTATGTCAGGCAACCGGTATGTCAGCGACGCCGGGCATGCCCGGATAGTTTGTGGAGGCACTGTCACCGATGGCGGATCAAGCCCGAGCCACCGTTACGATCAATGCTGAGCCAGTGAAGGTGATGGCCGCGATTGCCGACATCGCTGCGTATCCAACCTGGTCAGGGCCTGTGGAACGATCCGAGGTCGTCGCGGTCGGACCGGACGGTCGCCCGCACCAGGCCCGTTTTCTGATCAACGCAATGGTGGCGAAGGAAGAGTTCGTCATCGAGTACACCTGGTCGGGCGACGAGTCGGTGCGCTGGACGCTCGTCGAGGGACAAAACACGATCTCTCAGGACGGCGGCTACGCCCTGCGCGATCGTGGTGATGGCACGACCGAGGTCGTCTACGACCTGACTGTCGAACTTAAGATCAAAATTCCCGGTCTACTCCGGCGCAAGGTCCAGAATGGCGTGGTCGACGCCGCGCTGAAAGATCTCAAAAAGTATCTCGAGAGCTGACAGCGCGTGCGATGCGTGCTCTTTTCCGGTAAGGGGGGCGTCGGGACGACCACGGTCGCCGCGGCAACGGCAACGCTGGCGGCTCAACGCGGCAGCCGGACCCTGGTGCTGTCGGCGGATCCGGCGCGAGGCCTTGCGGCTGTCCTGGACCATCCGCTGGCCGACGTTCCCGTTGAGATCGAGTCCGGCCTGTTCGCGCAGCAGGTGGACGTTCAGCGGGTGTTCGAGGAGCAGTGGCAGGTTCTTCGCGGGTACTTCGGGCGCCTCTGGGAGGTGACGGGAACCGAACCGATCGACGTTGGTGAGCTGATGGTTCTGCCCGGCGCCGCGGAGGTGCTCACGCTGTTGCATCTGCTTGACCAGATCAGGTCCGGGGACTACGAGGTCGTCGTAGTTGACACCGGCCCCGTCGCGCAGCTGCTGCGGCTGCTGACGCTGCCCGAGACCCTGTCGTGGTATCTGCGCCGGATGGTCCCGGATGACTGCCGGGTTTCCCGCCTGCTGCGTTCCGGTCCCCGCCTGCTCGGGCGTGGCGAGCTGGCAGGCGCTGTCACGGAACCGCTGATCGAGGCTGCCGCACGCCTGCGAGAGATCATGAACGAAGTTCGGGAGGTTCTCTCGGACCCGTCGCGATCAAGCGTCCGGCTTGTCCTGACGCCGGAGAGCGTGGTGGTGGGGCAGACCCGCGCAGCGTTGACGGCGCTGGCGTTGCACGGCTTCGGCGTGGACGCGGTGGTGGCCAACCGGGTGCACACCCAGGCCGGCGCCGACGCCTGGCGGGCCGGTTGGGTGGCCGTCCACCGCGAGCAGCTGCTGGAGGTCGAGCGGTCCTTCGCACCGATCCCGGTCCTTCGCGCGGCCTACCGGGCTGGTGAGCCGATCGGCCTGGAGGAGCTGGCAGCCTTCGCGGCGGCCGCATACCCGGGCCTGGACCCGGTGGGTGTTCTCGGGACTGGCGGACCCGCCGCCAGTGGACCCGCCGCCAGTGGACCGGCCGACGGCGGACCAGGCGACGGCGGACCGCTGCGCGTCGAGCGCGCAGGTGACGGTTTCGCGCTCTCGCTGAGTTTGCCGTTCGTGGATCGATCCGAGATCAATCTTGCCCGGATCGGGGATGACGAGCTGATGGTGTCCGTCGGCTCCCAGCGGCGGCTGTTCACCCTGCCCTCAGCGCTGCGCCGGTGTGACGTGCGCGGCGCGGCACTGCGAGACGATCTCCTGATAGTCTCCTTTGTGCCTAATCCAGACCTTTGGGTACGTGTGTGACCCCTAACATGGCCGGGCCGCTGGCGCGGGAAGCTGCCCTGCTGGCCGCTGCCCTGCGGGACATGCTTGTCGACCCGACGCTGCACGACGGGGCCGCCGGCCACCGCGCGACCGGCGGTACCGACGCGACCGGCGGTACCGACGCGACCGGCGGTACCGACGGTGTGGGCAGTGATCCTGACGCAGCGGCGGCGGGGCTCGATGGTGAACCGTTGTCTGATCGTGTCGCGGGCAGTGGAGGTGGCAGTGGCGCCCATAATGGTTCTTCGGACGGCCATCAGGACAATCGATCTGGTGGGGTTTCGATCGCGGCGTGCCAGGTGTGTCCGGTGTGTCGGCTCGTCGCCATGCTGGCCGCGGGCCGTCCGGAGGTGACAGCGCATCTGTTCGCCGCCGCGACGTCGCTCACCGCGGCGTTGCGGGCAATCCTCGCAGGTCCCGTTTCGGACGTCACCGAAGGCGCCGACGGTCACGATGGGACAGACAGGCAGGCAGGCACCACCGAGCGACCGCGGCCCCGGTCGCGCGTTCAGAGGATCGATGTCGAATGATTGCCGCAACGACGTCGGGGCGGAACCGAACGGAGCCCGGCCTGGTGGTCGGCGTGGATGTCGGCGGAACCAAGGTTGCCGCGGGCGTCGTCGACGCAACCGGGGCGATCCTGGCTTCGGTCCGCTGGCCGACCCCCACCAAGGAGCCGGCCGCGGTGGTCGACTCGATCGTCGCGGCAGTTGATGAACTGCGGGTCGTCGTCGCGCCCCGGCCGCTGGAGGCGATCGGCATCGGAGCGGCCGGCTGGATCGACCGCGAGCGGTCACATATCCTGTTCGCGCCGAACCTCGCGTGGCGTAACGAGCCGCTGCGGGACGATGTGAGCGCCCGGACCGGCCTGCCGGTGGTCGTCGAGAACGACGCGAACGCGATGGCCTGGGGGGAGTACCGGTTCGGCGCCGGCCGCGGTCACGACGACCTGTTGTGCGTCACCGTGGGAACGGGCATCGGCGGCGGGATCGTGCTCGACGGCAGGCTGCACCGGGGACATTTCGGGATCGGTGGGGAGATCGGGCACATGCAGATCGTGCCCGGAGGTCAGCCGTGCGGCTGCGGGAACAGGGGCTGCTTCGAGCAGTATGGGAGTGGTCGCGCACTGCTCCGGACCGCCCATGAGTTGGTCATGGCTTCGCCTGCGGCCGGCCGGCGGATGTTGGAGCTGGCGGACGGCGACATGGCGGGTCTCACCGGTCCGACGATCACCGAGGCCGCCCGGGAGGGCGACCCGCTCGCGGTGAAGTGCTTCGAGGAGGTCGGCAGCTGGCTGGGCCGCGGGCTTGCCAGCCTTGCCAGCGTCCTTGATCCGAGCCGTTTTGTCGTCGGTGGCGGCGTGGCTGAAGCGGGTGATCTTTTGCTCGGCCCGGCCCGGGCGGAGTTTTACTACAATCTGTCAGGTAGCGAACACCGACCTGCGGCGGAAATTGTCGTGGCGGAGCTTGGGCCGCCGGCTGGGATCATCGGCGCGGCCGACCTGGCCCGAACCTGATCGTTTGTCGTCGCAGACCCCGGACCCGGGGTCGCGGCCGGGACCGGGACCGTCCAGGCACACTGCCGTCCGGGCGTGCTGCGTCAACGGTCGCGCCCTGGGACGGGACGGTAGTCGGCGACCAGTTCCTGGGCCAGCTGTTCCAGGAACAGGCCGGTGTCGGTGACGACACCGACAGCCTGGGCGAATCCACGGTCGACCAAGGTGGCGACGTTGCCCGGGTCAATGTCCACACAGGCCACCGGGATGGATGCGGGCAGGATGTTACCGGTCGCCACCGAATGCAGCATCGAGGCGATCATCATCGCGAATCCGACACCGTGCAGGGCCTCGCGCATTGCGCGCTGCCCGGCCAGCACATCGGTGTGGACGTCTGGCAGCGGGCCGTCATCGCGGACCGAGCCGACCAGGACGAACTTCTTGTCGGCTTTGACGATCGCATGCATGATCCCGCCCGTGAGGATGCCGTCCTCAACCGCCGTGGTGATCGAACCGGCGCGCCGGATCGTGTTGATCGCCCGGATGTGCTGTTCGTGACCGCGTTCGGCCGCAGTGCCGCGGGTCAACTCGTTGCCGATCGCCTCTCCGTAGAGGGCCGCCTCTATGTCGAGGGTGGCGAACGCGTTTCCGGAGAACAGCACGTCCACATAGCCCGCCTCGACCAGTGCAACCATGGCGGGAGTGGCCCCGGCCTGGACGACCGCGGGCCCGGTGACCCACAGCACCGAGAAACCCTCGGTCTTGAGCTCGCGGATCTGGCGGGCGATCGTGCGGACCAGAAGAGCCTGGCGTTGTGGTGACATCGGTGTCGTTGACGATGACAGGGACTGGAAGGTTCCATACATCCGCGTCGAGTGGTCGCTGACCGGTAGGACGGCCTTCACGCCGGCCACGCCGCACACGATCATGTCGCCGGCCCGGACCTCGGACACCGGGACGGTCCGCACCCGCCCGCCGGCGACGACCAGGCCGCAGTCCATCTCGGGATGTTCCACCGGCACCCACTGGCTGCCGATGCGGACCATGGTCTCCAGGTTCGTGGTCGCGTAGAAGTCCGAGGGGAACACGCCGTCACGGTCGGCGGGCCGCAGGACTGCCTCGCCCGGGCTCACGCTGTTGACGCCGTGTACCTGGATGCGCATGAGAATGCGGGAAAGCAGGTTCGCCGAGTCCGCACCAACGATGATCTTCGCGTGTGACTCGTCGTCGTGGCTCTTTCCGAGATCGATGCTCTCGACCTCGTAGTCGCCTCCGTAGCTCAGGACATCGTCGAGTACCCGAGCGAGAACTCCGGTGTCCATCAGGTGACCGTGAATCTCGACCGTTTCGTGGAACCGCACGCAGCCACCCCTTCCGTGACCTGGCCCTGGCGCCGAGGTCTGTCCATCCGAATCCGGGACTAGGGCCCTGTCCGATCGACCAATATCCATCGGACAGCCCCTAGAGGACCGCACCGTCGTCGCCGTCGTCGGAATCGGTGGGCGGTCGATCCCCCATCTGTGCTACCAGTGTGACGACTCCGCCCAGCACAAGCATGACTCCGGCTATGTCATGGCTCGTACCGTGCTCGATTCCGGCTACCACCGGCGCGAGCAGGATCCCGACGCCGAGCGCGATGGAGCCCAGCGCCCACCGGGTGACCGGACGCATCCGCGGCAGCGGTGGCGGTGGCGGTGGCTCGTAATGATCAGAGGGCTCGTAGGGGTCCGGCTCCTGGCGGGAGCCTGTTGCCTGATGGAAGTCGCTGGTATCCGCCTCGTCGGTCAGGCCCGCGACCAGCGCCGCAAACGCCGTGTCCCACTCCATCGCGTGACTGCCCACAGCGTCGGCCCCGGCTTGTGCCCTGCCCGTAGATCCCGCGTCATCAGCGCATTCTTTGCCAGCGCATTCTTTGCCAGCGCCTTCGTCAACCGGTCCCTGGCCGGCTGCGTGTTCGTCTGCGGACCGTTTGGCTGCGCAACCGTCATCCGAGGAATGCTCGGGTGCCCGATCCCGGCCCGAGCCATGATCGGGCCCTCTTCGATCGCCGGGCGTCATGTCAGCCATGGCTCAACCCGACAGCGATCCGGGCGGAACCCCGGGCGCGGCGGCACCACGATCGTCCAGCCTTCGGCTGTCAAGCACCGCGTGGGTCTGGACGAACGCGAGACTTTCGTCGAAGATCGTCTGGCGGTCGTTGTCCAGCGTGGCCACGTGATAGCTGTCCTCCAGGACGCGTTCGGAGATGTCGCACGATGTCGCGCCGGCCAGCAGGATCTGTCCGGACGAGGCTTCGACGACGTGGTCGACGCGGCTGCGGAAGGTCAGCACGGGGCACACGACGCGTCCCAGGTCCGGCACCGTCACCCGCCACAGGTCGGTCAGGGAGACGTAGGCCCGCAGCGGCACCCGCTGGTAGGCGATCTCCCGCACACCGCGAGCTTTGATGTCGCTGCTGACCCCGGGTATGCCGGGTATGATCCGGGAGAGTAGCGGGGTGATCGTTGAAATTCTCCGGTCGGTACCGAGGCTCGGGTTGACCGTGACCGCGCCGGCCACGGCCGGACCGTGCACCTCCGCGAGGCGCAGGGCCAGCGTTCCGCCCATGGACAATCCCATGACAAAAACGGTCTTGCAGCGTTCCCGGAGCTGATTGAACGCGGCGTCTGCCGCACCGAACCAGTCCCGCCAGGTTGTGGCGTTCATGTCCTGCCAGCGGGTGCCATGGCCCGGCAGCAGCGGACAGGACACTGTCAGGCCGGCCTGCGCGAGGAACTCGCCCCATGGGCGCATGCTGTGAGGTGTGCCTGTGAATCCGTGGATCAGTAGCACGCCGATACCACCACCGTCGCGCTCAAACGGCTCCGCACCCGGTGTGACCGAACGCTGCGGTCCGCTCGCCATGGTTTCCGCCCTCTCGTCACATGCGTGGGACCGTTCGCCCTCTGTGGGCGCGCGGTGTTTCTCCGTTATCATCGCGCAAACCAGCCTTGCTGCATGCTCGCACGCTCGGGAGACACAGGCCATGCTCGATGGGCCGCGCGGGCCGCGCGGGCCGGTGCGAGGCGGCTGTGACGGCAGCAACACGGCTGGGTGCCGCGGCGCATGTCGGTGGACGCCGCCAGCAGGGGTCCATAGGGTTATTCCGGCCACCGTGTGCGGGTGTGTCCGGCGGATATTGGTGGACGACCACACCGGGAGCTGACGTGTTGTACTGGGTCGTCAAGGCGTTTCTCACCCCCTTCCTGCGGCTCTTCTGGCGGCCGTGGGTCGAGGGGCTGGAAAACATCCCGGAGCGGGGTCCCGCCATCCTCGCCGGTAATCATTTGTCCTTCGCCGACCACTTCTTCCTCCCCTTGGTGGTGCCGCGGCGGGTCACCTTCCTGGCCAAAAGCGACTACTTCACCTCGCCGGGGGTCAAGGGGTGGCTTAAGCGGTTGTTCTTCAGCGGTGCGGGTCAGCTCCCGATCGACCGCAGCGGCGGGGCCGCGAGTGACGCTGCGCTGCGAACCGGGGTCAAGGTGCTGCAACGCGGCAAGCTGTTGGGGATCTATCCGGAGGGCACCCGATCGCCGGACGGACGACTCTACCGCGGCAAGATCGGCGTTGCCCGGATGGCGCTGGAATCGAAGGTTCCGGTGATCCCCATCGCGATGATCGGTACTTTCGAGGTGCAGCCGCAGGGAAGGCTAATTCCCAGGATCGGGCGCGTCGGCATCCGGATCGGGCGCCCTCTTGACTTCAGCCGGTATGTGGGAATGGCCGATGACCGCTTTGTGCTTCGATCCATGACCGACCAGATCATGTATGAGCTCATGGTGCTGTCGGGCCAGGAGTACGTCGACATGTACGCCCAGCGGGCCAAGGTCGAGATCGCCGCCGCGCGCGAGGCTGCGATCGAGGCGGCCGGCGGCTCGGGATCTCCGGATTCCGTCGGACGGACGCACGATCACACGACCGCCGTGATGCCCCACACCGCACGCGCCAAGGGTGGGAGCGCCGACCGCGACAGCCGCGACGTCGGCGACGGGACGGGTACCCGCCAGGCAGGCTGATGCCCGGTGCGGTGGGCACGGCAGGATGGTCGGTGTGTACTCATCGGGGGATCCTAGGGCGTCGGGCGTGCGCAGGGGCGGACGCCCGTTGGTCGGGTGTGCCGAGCGCATGCGTTTCACGAGGCTGGGTGCCCCGCGGTGGTCGGCCGTGAGGGGCACGGTCGTGACCATGACCATGGTCGCGGCGGTGGCTGTCACGGCCCTCCCGGGGGCCTTGGCGCAGCCCGCGCGCGCCGCGGCACCGGTGAGCCCGACTCCGACCCGGATCGCCTCGGCCGGCCCACCCGCTGGGACGGTGCTGCGCGCGGGCCGCTTTGTCGTTGATCCCGAGGGTCGGGTGCTGTTCCTACATGGCCCGTCGGTGCCGCCGGGCGGCACCGTTGACACCGCCACCGTGCGGCAGTGGGCGGCCGCCGGCTTCAACGCGGTGAGTATCGGCGTGCGGATGGAGGCTGACGGGACGTTCGCCGGTACCTCCGGTCGAGGGGGCGTGCCGGCTCGCGTAACCGCCGACGGTTTCGACCCCGGGCTCGACCAGCTCGCCGACGCTGTCGAAGCCGTCGTCGGCCAGGGTCTGCGCGCGATGATCCAGATTGTGCCGACGGCGTCGGCTGCGAAGGCTGGTGACGAGGCCTACGCCGAGGGCTTACGGCGTGTGGCTGGCCGGTTCCATGACGTCGTCGGACTCGTCGGCTTCGAGCTCACGACATCGACGGGTTCCCCCGGGCTCAACGGGGCTGTCCGGGCCACCGATGCGCACCATCTCCTGTGGCGGCAGAGCGCCGCGTCGTTCGACCCGACCGCGAACGTGGTGACCAACGACGAGGCGGCGCTCCTCGTCGGGTGGGCGGCTGGCGATCCCGCGACTGTGCTGCGGTTGGTGTCGGCCGCCGACACGACGCAGATCGGGTGGTTCTTCGACCGGCCACTGAGCGACGTGACTCTCGCCGCCATCGCCAGGCCCTACCCGGCCGCCGTCGCCGGTGTGCCGGTGGGCTTCACCTACAGTCCCTCGGGGCGGCTGCTGACCCTGGCCTACATACCGGCGCCGGCGGGGGGCGGTACTTTCGGTGGCCGGGTCGCGACCCAGATCCGTGTGCCGGCACGTGTGTATCCAGATGGTTACGTGGTGCGGGCGAGCGGGGCGACGGTCGTATCCGCCCCGGGCGCGGGCGTGGTCTGCCTGGTCACCGATGCCAGAGCCTCCCGGGTGGACGTCAGGGTCGAGCCGGCCACCGCCGAGCAGGCACCGCCGGTGGTGTCACCGCCGGCGGGTGACCCCTGCCCGGCCTCACCTGCGCAGTCGACGACCGCGTCCGCTCCAGGGCAGTCGGCCGGCAGCGTGGCCCGGACGGACGAGACCGCCGGACCAGTTGCTGACAAGGCTGCCGGCCGCGCGCAGGACGGGGTCAACGGCGTGCTGCTCTGGGCGCTGCCGCTGGCGGGTGCCGCGGGAATGGCGTCGGTCCTCAGCGGCCTGCGGTGGAGAATGCGCCGCGGCCGCGGTGGACGGGTGGCCGTTTCCAGCGATCAGCGCTTTCGCTGACGTGGCCAGGCAAACTGGACGGGTGGGCACCCGATATCTCTATGACACCGAGTTCATCGAACGTTCCGAGGCGGGTCACCACTGGTTGGACCTGGTGAGTATCGGAATCGTCAGTGAGGACGGCGCCAGGGAGTACTACGCCGTATCCACCGAGTTCGATCCGGCGTTCGCGGTGCTGTGGGTGCAGCGCAACGTCCTGGCCAAGCTGCCGCCGCCGGCGGATCCGTCCTGGCGGTCGCGGTCGCGGATCCAGTCGGACATCGCCGAGTTCCTCAGCGTCGACGGGCCGCCGGAGCTGTGGGCCTGGTATGCCGCTTATGACCATGTTGTGCTCTGTCAGCTTTTCGGCACCATGACGGATCTTCCCCGCCCGTTCCCCCGGTTCACCCGCGACCTGCGCCAGCTCTGGGAGGAGGTCGGCCGTCCAGCACTGCCCCGGCCACCGCACGACGCTCACGACGCGCTTGCCGACGCTCGCCACAACCTGGCCCGCTGGCGGGTGCTGGCACCGCTGCGGGCAGCGCTGTCGCCGGCAGCCGCGGGGTAGGTTTTCGCGGTGCCTCCGGCCGCGCCACGCTGTCAGATGTATTTCTGCACCGCTTCGCTGCGACTACGCTCCGCTCTGACGAGCCCGAAACGGGGCGTCCAGGCGGCGAAGAAGAGGTGCGGTCGTGCGGATCGGCGTGCTGACAGGCGGTGGGGACTGCCCAGGGCTGAATGCGGTCATACGGGCGGTTATCCGTAAAGGAGTAGATATCTATGGACATTCGTTCATAGGTTTTCGGGACGGCTGGCGTGGTCCCTTGGAAAATGCCGCGGTGCCGCTCGGCGTCGACGCGGTCCGCGGCATTCTTCCGCGCGGTGGGACGATTCTCGGTTCCAGTCGCACAAACCCTTACAAGGTGGATGACGGCGTCGCCCGCATCCGGAAAACTATTGACGACCTGGGGATCGACGCCCTCATCGCCATCGGGGGCGAGGACACCCTCGGCGTCGCCGCCCGGCTCCACACCGAAGGAATCCCGATTATCGGGGTTCCCAAAACCATCGACAACGACCTGTCGGCTACCGACTACACCTTCGGGTTCGACACGGCGGTCAACATCGCGATGGAGGCCATCGACCGCCTGCACACCACCGCCGAAAGCCATCATCGCGTCCTCATCGTCGAGGTCATGGGCAGGCATGCCGGTTGGATCGCCCTGCACAGCGGAATGGCGGCGGGCGCCAACGTGATCCTCATTCCGGAACGACCCTTCGACATCGACAAGGTCTGTGCCTTCGTCGAACACCGCTTCGCCTCGCACTACGCGCCGATCATCGTGGTGGCTGAGGGAGCGAGTCCGGTGGCCGGCAGCCTGGTGGTCAAGGAAGGGGAGCTGGACGCCTTCGGGCATGTCCGGCTGCAGGGAATCGCGTCCGTGTTGGAGACGGAGATCCGTGGCCGGACCGGGCGGGAGTCCCGCGCGACCGTGCTTGGCCATGTCCAGCGGGGCGGCACACCGACGGCGTTCGACCGGTGGCTTGCGACCCGCTTCGGTCTGCATGCCGTCGACGCGGCACACGACGGTGACTGGGGCACGATGGTGGCCCTGCACGGAACCCGGATCGACCGGGTACCGCTGGCGGAGGCGACCCGTGAGCTCAAGCTCGTACCGGAGGAGCTCTACACCGAGGCGGAGGTGTTCTTCGGCTGAGCCGGTGACAGGTCTGAGCCGGTGACAGATTCGCGAGGATGACATGGTTGAGATCCGACCCGACCCGACCGTCACACCGTAACCTATACTACCGTGGACGAATTGGATGTCTGGCGGACCCTGCCGGTCAAGCAACAGCCGAACTGGCCCGACCCTGCGGAGCTGACTGCGGCCCGCGACCGATTGGCGGCCCTCCCGCCGTTGGTCACCGCGCCGGAAATTCGGGTTCTGACCGAACGGCTGGGGTCGGTTGCCCGGGGCGAGGCGTTTCTGCTCCAGGGTGGGGACTGCGCCGAGACCTTTGCCGCGAACACCGCCGACAAAATTCGCGACAAGGTGAAAACGCTGCTGCAGATGGCGGTCGTGCTCACCTATGGGGCAAGCGTGCCGGTGGTGAAGGTCGCCCGGATAGCCGGCCAGTATGCCAAGCCGCGGTCAGCCGACATCGAGGCGAGCACGGGGCTGCCGTCCTACCGCGGCGATGCGGTCAACGACATCGCCGCGACGGCGGTGGCCCGCCGGCCCGACCCCGGCCGGCTGGTGGACGCCTACCATGCCAGCGCGGTCGCGCTGAACCTCGTCCGGTCCTTCGCCACCGGTGGGTTCGCTGACCTGTCGAAGGTGCACGAGTGGAACAAGACGTTCGTGCGGGACTCGGCGGCCGGGCGTCGGTACGAGATCATGGCGACCGACATCGAACGGGCGTTGTCGTTCATGGCCGCCTGCGGCATCGACCTCGAACGCACGTCCAATCTGCACGGCGTCGAGCTGTTCACCAGCCACGAGGCACTGTTGCTGGACTACGAGCGCGCCCTGACCCGGACGGAGGATGCGACCGGCGCGGTCTACGACGTGTCCGCACACATGCTCTGGATCGGCGAGCGTACCCGTGATCTCGACGGTGCGCATGTGGACCTGATGTCGCGGGTCGGTAATCCCATCGGGTGCAAGGTGGGTCCGAACGCGTCCCCGGACGACGTCCTGGCGTTGGTCGATCGGCTCGACCCCGAGCACATCCCGGGCCGGTTCACGGTCATCACCCGGATGGGCGCGGGACGCGTCCGCGAGGTGCTCCCCGCGATCGTCGAGAAGGTCAACTCCGCCGGCCATCCCGTGGTGTGGTCGTGCGACCCCATGCACGGCAACACCCGCGATGTGAACGGGGTCAAGACCCGGCACTTCGACGACGTCCTCGACGAGGTGTTCGGCTTCTTCGAGGTGCACAGGTCGCTGGGTACCCATCCCGGCGGTGTGCACATCGAGTTGACCGGTGACAACGTGACGGAGTGCCTCGGCGGCGGCGAACAGATCGGTGAGGCCGATCTCGCCGGACGGTACGAGACCGCATGCGATCCCCGGCTGAACACCGGCCAGGCGCTTGAGCTGGCCTTCCTGGTCGCGGAAAGGCTCCAGCAGGGCTCCCCCCGCCTCGCTCCCACCGGACCTGCCAAGCGCTGAATGCCTCAAGCCGGGAGCAGGTCCGGCAGGTCAGGATATGGGTGCGCTGAGGAGGAGCGCTTCATGCCCGCGTTGCTGTATGCGCGGGTGCCGCGGGACGCGGCCGAGGAGAAGAAGATTCGTCGGTTGGCGGGTGCCCGGCACACTCCGGCCGGCTGGATCCCGTATCGCTATCCCGTGCTGTTCACCGCTCGGCGGCTTACGGGAGCCGACCAGCTGGCGGGCGGAACGGGGTCAAGGGACGCGACCTTTATCTTGTCCCAGCGGTAGCGTACCGTCGCCGCACCCGCGGTCGGACAGCACAGAGGATCGTTGGAATGATACAAATCGTATCCGATGGCCACGACGTCGCTGGTGGACCAGATCCACCGAACGGTCGCACTCGGCCGTGCGGTGTCGGCTCCGACCAGGCGGCCGCGGTGGAAGAGGAAGGCGCGCTGCGGGTGCCCGTCCACGGAGCCGCTCCGCCGCGCGACGATCACGCTGAGATCGCCGTTCTGGTTGAAGCCGCCTGTCTGGGTGGCGGTGTACCCCTGTGACCGGATGGCGGTCAGGGCCTGATCAAGACTCAGCGAGGGCGTCGTCGACGGTGATACCGGCGCCGCACGGGCGACTCCGCCACCCCAGCCGGTAAGCACGACGGCGGCAATCATCATAGAAATAACGAAAGAGCGCCTTAAGATCATGAATAGCTCCTTGTCTCAGGCCTATCCGGCGAATCTAGACGCCTGCCTCGCTCCCGGCCACCTGGTTGTCCACCGCATCCCGCATATCCCTTTCGTCGGCCGTCGCAACGTCACACCGATATTTCCCGGTCAGCGGTCAGCGGTCAGCGGTCAGCGGTTATGCCGGATTCCGGCCGACTGGAAGCTAGCCGTCGGTAGAGAGAACTCGTCAGCAACAGTTCCTCGTGCCGGCCGGTGGCCACCACCTGTCCCTTGTCGAGCACGATGATGCGGTCCGCCGCCTGTACCGTGGAGATCCGGTGTGCGATAACCAGAAGTGCGCCGGTGGCTGAGATCTCCCGCATCGCCTGGGTCAGCGCGTGTTCGTTCATGGAATCCATCTGCGAAGTCGGTTCATCCATGAGCAAGACGGCGGGCCGGGCCAGGAGAGCCCGGGCGATGGCCACCCGTTGGCGTTCCCCGCCGGACAGCAGGACACCGTGGTCACCGACTTCGGTATCCAGGCCGGCGGGCACCCGCGCGAGCAGATCCGTCAGGCTCGCGGTGCGGACGGCCCATTCGAGATCTTCCTCGGTCGCGTGGGGTGCGGCATACTGGATGTTGTCGCGGAGGGTGCCCTGTAGTACCGGGGCCTGCTGCTCGACCAGGTTCACCCAGGCGCGGGCCGTCGAGCGGTCGATGGTGCGGACGTCCCGCCCGTCGAACAGAATCTCCCCACGGTCGGTGTCGTAGAATCGTTCGATGAGCTGGAGCACGGTGGACTTGCCGGCACCGGACCTACCGACCAGTGCGATGTGGCCGTGACTCGGCACTGTGAATGACACGTCGCGAAGTACCGGCTCTGTCCCGTAACCAAACTGCACGCCACGAAACTCGATCGCCGGTGTGTCGTGCGACCGGCCGACTACCTTGCCATTGCTGTCGGTGCGCGCAGCCTGGGCCACTGGCCGGCCGTTGTCCCAGCTGGGGTACCACTGCCCGGCTCCGTCCTGTTCATCGGCTTCGCGCGGGAGCGTGAAGACCGCGTTGACCCGTTGCAGCCCGCCCATACCCCGCTGGATCGTGCCCGCGGCCTCGAACAGTTCGGAGAGGGGCATGACAAGGTATGTGACGTAGAGCAGGAATGCGACGAGATCGCCCAGCGATGTCGAGCCTTTCGCGACGAGCACTCCACCGACGAGCAGTATCACCAGAATCGAACCGTGGATGGTCAACTCGACCGCAGGGGTGACAATCGAGTCCAGCTTGGCCATCCGCACCCCGGCGTGATAGGCCTCTTTGACATGCACGCCGATACGTTCGGCCTCTCGCTGCTCGGCACGGCTGGCCCGGACGGTACGAATTGCGCTGAGCGCCCTTTCGAGGTCGGCGGTCATGCTCCCGACGCTGGCCTGACTGCGTTCTGAGGTGACACGGATACGCACCAACACGCCCAGCACCATCGTGGCGGCTACCGCGACCGCGACCAGTACGATCAGGAACAGCAACGGGTTAAGCCAGATCATCGCCGCCACGGTCCCGATCACACCGATCGAGCTCGTGACGATCACCGTGAAGCTGTAGGCCACGGCCTCTCGGACGAGGGTCGTATCGGTGTT